>NZ_JASHFB010000005.1:0-136834 GCF_047462815.1 Streptococcus mitis | reverse complement strand
CTGGTAAATCTGACTGGACTGCAGGCTCGCCTTTTTCAGTAACAACAGCTGCGGGTAATTCAGGTTGGACTTCTGGTGTGCCTTTGTTGGTTACTACAGCTTCTGGTAAAGCTGGTTGAACTTCAGGTTCACCTTTATCTGTTACGACTGTTTCCGGCAACGCTGCTTGAACTTCTGTCGGCTTAGTTGAAGAAACAGGTTTTTCTTCCTGAATAGTTTGTACCTTTGATGGATTCTCTACAAAATTTGGTGTAACATTGTAATCTACCTTTTGTTGATTTTTAGAAGTAGCTACTGATTTCTCTTGATTGCTTACTTTAGATTCAGAAGTTATGTTTCCCTCTTTGATATATCCAATATAAGTATAGCCTGAAATGTCTTTAGGAAGAGGTAATTTTTCTCCTGAGGTTAATTCATAGTCAGTATTATAGTTCAGTAAGAGATTATTTTCTAAAGCATGAGCTGAAACTAAGACACCATTTCCTATTCCTGCAACCAATACTAAATGTAATACTGTTTTATTCTTAACTTTTTTCTTAGAAACGGCAAAAATTAAAATCCCCAGAGCCGCTAAGCTAGCACCAGCAACTAAGGCTTGCATCTCATTCTTACTTCCAGTGTTGGGTAATTCCCCCAGTTGATTTTGGGAATTTAATTTATAAACAAGATAATAAGTCTCATCATCATTCTCCACGTATGTCGGAATACCATAGACAAGCTGCTTCTTTTCATCTGATGATAGCTCTGACTCGGTCACATATTTATAGTGAACACCTTTAGTCTCTTGAGCCTCTACAGATGAACTAGCTAATACAGACATAAAAAATAAACTTGAAATCGTTGCAGATACAAGTCCTACTGATAATTTTCTAAATGAAAAACGCTGCTGTTTTTCACCAAAATACTTTTCCATTCTTCCTCCTTGAAATAAAATTTAAAAATATGTAAGGTAAACTTTATTATAATAGCTTGTTATCTTATAAAAAGGTAACTCACTTTAATTATACTCTTAATTTACAAAAAAGTCTTAAAATTAAGTTGCGCTTTCATACTTTGTTTTATATATAAAATACGAAGGATCAGTGGTTGCCATTTCCTATTTTCTCTTTTGGGATAAAATTACACCTACCATGGCACTTCCACGGTAGGTGTTAGTTATATCAATAATCGTTCTAAAAATGGTTTAATACAGTTGATGAGAATCCCATCTATCCAGCTTTCCTGTGCTGAGGAGAGATGATCTGCCTGGAGACTTTCTTTTAGAAAATCTCGAACTTGTTCTGGTGCGATTTCAAACTCAAAGGCTTTCATTTTATAGAAAAAGTCGAGCAGATGATCTGACAGATATTCAGTTGAAAATGGCACTTCTCCACTTTTTCGATATTCTAATAAGAGTCGAGCAAAGCGGGATTTTTCGTCAGGAAGCTCACGGAAATAGGAATTGAGGAGCCAGGTCTGCTTCTGCTTTCTTTCAATTGGATCCTGACTAGCAATTCGTTGGTCTTTTTCCAAATCTTTTTGGTATTGTTTGGCCTTGATAGCCCGTTCTGTTCGATTTTTACCAAAAAGAATTTTCTCCCACTTGCGTTCTTCTTGAGTCAGGGTCTCTGTAAAGCCAAAGTAGTCTTGATACGCACGCTCTGCTGGTCCCATAGCTAGAACTAGATTGTCTGCATATTGCTTGGCGATTTTATCCCTCTTCTTGCGTTCTTTCTCTGCCTGGATACGGAGTTCTTGTTCGTAATCAATTTTCTCCTTACCTAGCTTGACAAGATAGAGTTGGTCATCTGGCTTTCCAAGTAAAAAGGGTTTGATACATTTTTCAAGAACTTCCTCCATACGAGCTTTCTTCTTGGGTTCTGCCTTGGTCCAACTTCCTCCTTGAAAGACTTCTAGGAAAAGCTGGTAGTCTCTCTCAGGTGCAAATTGATTGCCACGATTGGGTTTAAAAACACCTTTTCCCCAGAGCCACTTTAGAAGACGCTCGTCAAAGTCACTTTTATTGACCTTGATTTTTTCCTTTTTCTGGGCTTTTCTGGTCAGATTTTCAACCTTTCTGAGCAGTTTTTCTTCCTCTTCCAGTTGCTGGTCAAGGGACAATCGATGAAAATGACGAACACAGTCGCTACCAATTGGAAAGAGGCGTTGGCCTGTGACACCATTAAAGAGTTCGTAGGCGTACTTGATGGCATTTCCACAGACACAATTGCTACGACCGATACCGTTAAAAATCAAGGAAACTTCATTCCATTCCTTGGTAGCTTGTTCCCAAGTATCAGCTTTTGAAGCCTGTAAAACCGCATCGTGCAGGGATTTTCTAACTGGAAGTGTCATGAGGCCTCCTTTCTAAATTATACTTTTACAACTTGAACCTCGTCTTTCCCAAGTAAAATCAAGTATTTCTCAATATTTTCAATCGAATAGGCTCGAGATAAAGCCTCTCCGTATAGGGCTAACTGACCACGATAGCGGTTTATGAGTTGACTTGGATCATCATAGCGGTCTGTCTTATAGTCGAACAGAATAATCCTATCCTCATAAAGCAGATAGCCGTCCAAGATTCCACGGACAACAAAGTCTTCCTGACTCTTTTGGTCTCGTTTGAGCATGGAGAAAGGTTGCTCGCGATAAAGATGGTCGGTATTGGTAAGAATTTCCTGACCGAGTGCTGTGTCAAAGAATGCAAGAATTTTAGCAAGATTTATCTTGTCTCTGACAGCTGGGCTGGTTTGAACTTGTTTGAGAGTTTCTGTCAGGCTAGCAAGTGTTGGTTGCTGACTGAGGTCGATTCTCTGCATGAGTTCGTGGGTAGCACTACCAATCTCAGCTCCTGTTACCTTTCCTTTGGTTGAAAAATCTGGCAAATCAAAGTTGATTTTCTTGTCTACTGACTGGCCTTGACCTGCAATCTCGACACCTTCCATATCCATAACTGGTTCGTAGAATTTCTTGATTTGACTTGGGGTTTGAACACTAGGAAGTTCAATAGCTGCGCGGTGAAGAGTATTATATACTTCTACTTCTTTCAGCATTTCAAGGGCTTCTTTGATGGTTTCTGACTGACGGTTATCTGCTTGAGAGCTATCTTGGAGAGGGCTCTTGTTTTCCAACTCTCCGATAGCTTCTCTGGTCAACTGATCTTCTCCAACAAAACGATAGCTAAAGTTGAGATGATCCTTTGCAAACACTTTACTGATAGCCCAAATCCAATCTTGGAAATTCTTGGCTTGAAGTCTAGTGTTGCTATTTAGTTTTCCATTTTTAGCTGCTGGGTATTCCTTGGCTTCCAGCTTTTCACGAGACCCCTTACCGACAAGATAGAGCTTTTTCTCAGCCCGTGTCATGGCAACATAAAGAAGGCGCATCTGCTCTGAGTAGCTTGCCAGCTGCAGTTCTTCCTCATTTTGCCTATAGGTCAGGCTAGGAATAGAGAGTTTGATGGTTCTAGGGTAGTGGGCTTCCACTGCTCCTGTATCTATCTTGGCAATATACTTGACACCTAGTCCATTTTTACGACTGAGAATGACTTCTGACATGGTGTCTTGCTTGTTGAAATCTTGATCCATATTGAGAATAAAGACGTAAGGAAACTCTAGCCCTTTACTCTTGTGAATGGTCATGAGCTCTACTGCATCTTTTGGCGGTGCGACGGCCACGCTTGCCAAATCGTGCTGGGATTCTAGGATATTGTCAATCATGCTAATAAAACGTGACAAGCCTTTGAAATTGCTCTTTTCAAATTGATCTGCTCTCAAAGCTAGGGCATAGAGATTGGTCTGTCTAGCAGGACCATTTGGCAAAGCTCCAACATAATCATAATAAAAACGGTCGTTATAAATCTTCCAAATCAGGTCATATAGGGAGTGGGTTTTGGCATACAAGCGCCAAGAAGCTAAGATATCCATGAATTGCTTTAGTTTCTCAGCTAGAGCCGTGTGAATCAAGCCTTTTTGACTACTTGCCATTTTTTGTGCATTGACCAGTTTCTCATAGAGATTTTCTTGGACTTTATCCTCTGCTTTCTGAAGGGACAAGCGTGCTAACTCGTCTTCGTCAAATCCAAACATTGGAGACTTCATAAGGGCAACCAAGGCATAGTCTTGCAGGGGATTGTGAATGACACGAAGGGTATCTAGCATGACTTGCACTTCTAGGGATTGGAGATAATTGTTTTGCTCTCCGTCGGTTTTGACAGGAATTCCATACTCAGACAGGGCGAGAAGAATCTGGTCATTACGACTGCGACTGGAGGTCAGAAGGGCAATTTCTTTAAAGGCAATACTTTTTTTCTGATGAAGTTTAAGGATTTCCTTGATGACCAGGCGCATTTCACCAGTCAGTTTAGTGTCAGCTTGGCTCTCTTCTTCCTCACCTGTGTCGTCCTTGTCGTAGAGGAGAAATTCAGCCTTGTTCTCAGTATTAGGAGTCAGTTTGCTATTAGCAAAAACAAGCTGGTGCATGTTATCATAGTTGATTTCGCCGACCTCTTGGTCCATGAGACGTTCAAAAACATCATTGGTTGCTGACAGCACTTCTGAACTACTACGAAAATTTTCCTTGAGCAAAATCAACTTGCCTTCGTGTGGATTTTGCGCATAGCGTTGGAACTTTTCATTGAAAATCTGCGGGTCTGCCTGACGGAAACGGTAGATAGACTGCTTGATATCTCCAACCATAAAGCGATTGTGACCATTCGACAGCAATTCCAACATCCGTTCTTGAATGTGGTTGGTGTCCTGGTACTCATCAACCATGACTTCGTAGAAACGTTCTTGATAAGCCTCACGAACTTGCGGGAAATTCTCTAAAATCTCAATAGTGTAATGGCTGATATCAGCGAATTCAAAGGCATTTTCCTGACGTTTACGCTGACGATAAGCCTCCACAAAATCGCTCATGAAAGATTGGAAGGTTTTAGCTAATCCCCATGTTTCTTGATGGAAACGTTCTTGATAGTCCAGAATCGTTATCTGATCTGCTAGTTGTCCTAGTTTAGCAAACTGGGCCTTTCTTTCTTCGTTGTAGGCATCAGCCAGTGGCTTCAAATCAGCCTTACGACTGGCATTCGTCAGAGCCCGACCATTTTTCTCTTTTGAAATTGCGACAATACGCGCAAGTACTGCCTGATAATCCTGACTATCAGACTCTTGATTTAAGGAGCCAATTTCATCCAGAACTAACTGAACATTTTCTAAATAAGCAGCCTTTGCAAACTCCTTGGCATCATTATCCAGATGATAACGGAAAAAGCTTTCCAAATCCCAAAGGGCTTGCTGGATTTGCTTAGTCAGTTTTTCTTTTTCACTGGTAAAATCAGCTTTTTCAAAGCCTTTGAGGAAAGATTTACTCAGCCACTTTTGAGGATTACTGGTAGATTGGAGGAAGTCATAAATTTTATAGACTTGCTGTCGCAGACCACGTTCATCTTTGCCGCGTCCAGCAAAATTTTTCAGCAAATGACTAAACTTTTCTTTCTGTTTACCTTGATAATGGGATTCAAAGACCTCATGGAAAACTTCGTTTTTTAGAAGGAGTTGCTCGCTTTGGTTTTGTAAAATACGGAAATTAGGTGCAATATCAAGCAGATAACCGTGTTTACCAAGGAATTTTTGTGTGAAAGAGTCCATGGTTCCGATGGCAGCGTTGGGTAGGTCTGCCAACTGGCGACCCAAGTGTTGTTTGAGGTCAACATCACTACTTTCTTGGATTTGTTGGCTGATTTTTTTCTCCAACCGTTCCTTAAGCTCTGTGGCTGCCTTGACGGTAAAGGTTGAGATGAAGAGTTGAGAAATTTCGACACCACGCGCCAATTGATCTAGAATGCGCTCTGCCATAACAAAGGTTTTACCAGAACCAGCCGACGCTGAGACAAGAATATTCTGACCAGAAGTATAGATGGCT
Organism: Streptococcus mitis; assembly: GCF_047462815.1. Taxonomy (GTDB): domain Bacteria; phylum Bacillota; class Bacilli; order Lactobacillales; family Streptococcaceae; genus Streptococcus; species Streptococcus mitis_DO. The sequence continues at coordinate 130,933 of NZ_JASHFB010000005.1, read as the reverse complement.
TCTATTTGCTCGGCAGTTTTCTTTTGTTCCTTGCTCGAATTTGCTTCCGCTTCTTGCAGTTTTTGAATTTCATCCTCAGTTAAAAAGGGAATAGGCTTCATCGATTCAACTCCTCTCTTATTTTTTCAAACCAAGCTTGCTTGAGTTTTTCTCCGACCAGACGTTTGCCGTCAGCCAAGTCTAACTTCTCTAGGAAACGGGCTTGACCCAAATGGTAATTGGCTTCAAATCCTGTGATGGCTTGATGTTGCTGGACGTATGGGGCAATGCTTCTACCATTTTCAGTATAAGGGTTAATGGCGAATTGGCCTGCTAAAATCTTCTCAGCCGCTTTTTTGTAAAGATGGGCATTGTAGTCCAGTAGGAGATGGAATTCCTCATCTGTCAACTGATTAGCCTTGTTTTTATTGTAAAATTCGCCCAAATGACTGCTTTCTTTTTCTAAAAAGAGGCCTTGGTATTTCATAGACTTGCTGGCTTCTACTACTGCACCTGCCAGACTTTTAACGGCCATCAGAGATTGGACTTGTTCAGCCATTTCCAAGTACATGGCACCAAAAAAGTTCTGCTCCCCTTCTCTTTTTAAGGCAGCTAGATAGGTTGGCAACTGGGAATTAAGCCCATTAAAGAAATGAGGAAACTGGAACTGAGTCAGACTGGATTTGTAGTCTACCACTCCAATCGCTCCATCAGCTTTCAATCGGTCAATGCGGTCAACCTTACCTCGTACAAAGACACTCCGTCCATTGTCCAATTGAATAAAGGCCTGCTCTTTTCCACCAAAATTCGCTTCCTCTTTGATGGTTTCGATGGCTGGATTGTGTCGGAGAATATGTCCAGTCGTGCGAGCTACATCAAGCAGAACTTCTTTAGTAAACTGAGCTTCCAAACTTTCTTGATAAATTGCTTCAAATTCGCGTTCTTGACTGGTTTCTTGAATAGCTTGTTCTAAACGTTGGTCAAAGGAATCTTCGTTAGGTAACTGCAAGGCGCGTTCAAAAATGCGGTGCAAGAAATTTCCGTGACTACGGGCATCTGGACGCAAACGTAATTCCTCCTGCAAGCCTAAAACGTAGCGGAGGAAATAACTGTATTGGTTCCGGTAAAACTCCGTCAAACCAGAGGTAGACAGATAAAACTCCTGATCAGTAGGATAAAGAGCTTGTAAGGTATCCTTGGCTAAGGGCTTGCTACTCGGGCTGGTTGGCAGGGCTGGATTTTCCAAACCTTGCTGTTCTAGTTTTTTACCCATGACACGCGCCAGAACTTTAATAAATGTCAAATCTTGCTCAGTCTCACTCATCTCACCCTGCTGGTGATAGGCAACCAGACTAGACAAAAGACTGTGATATGACCCCATATCCTCCTTAGACAGCCCATTGTGATTCATCCTCTTCTCTTTCCTGATAAATCCAAAATGGACTAGCTCTTGAAGATAGGCTGACTCCTTACTTTCACTTTCATTAAAAAGGCTTGGAGCTGACAAGACCAACTGCTTACGCGCAGAATTGACCAAAGAAAGCATAGTATAGCGATTTTTCTTGAGATTTTCACTGCTGGCAATTAGCAACTGTGCCCCTTCCTCTGTCGCTTGATTTAAACTTTGCCTTTCTTCGTCTGTCAAAAGACTGGTATTTTGCGCGATTTTTGGTAAATTGTCCTGAGTCAGCCCAATGGCATAGACAAAGTCAGCCGTTAAGGGCGCAATCAAATCGTAACTCTGCACCAGAACGGTGTCCACTGTCGCTGGAATGGTACGGTATTGAGATAGGCTCATTCCAGAATGGAGCAAGGCTAGAAAGTCCTCTAGACTAACCTGTGAACCAGCAAAAACAGTCGCAAATTGTTCTAACACATGACAGAATGCCTTCCAAACTTCGGCTTGTCTTTCCTGTTCTACAGCTTCCATAGTGGCTGTCAAATCTTGCAACTGCTTGGTCACCGCTCCTTCTTTCAGAAAGCTATTCCACTTTTGCAAGAGATTTTCAGTTTTCTGTTTTCGGCTGGCAAATAGGGTTTCAAGAGGGGACAAAATACGCAGACGAAGAGCATTTAAACGAACTAAATCAAATTTTCCATGGTGGGATTTGGTGAAGGTTTGTTGAAAGGCTGGCAAGCCATTGATACCAAGATAACGGATATATTGCTCAAATGCATCAATATCAGCCTGACTAAGGTCGGTATACAGACCAGTTCTGAGGAGGTTAATCAAATCCTCCTGACGAAAACGATAGCGTTTCAAAGCTAGAATAGACTCGACAAACTGTGTCAAGGGATGATGGGCCATGGATTCGCTTCTACCAAGATAAAAAGGAATCTGATACTGGTCAAAAATGGTTTTGAGAGATAACTGGTAAGAAGCCACATCTCCCAAGAGAATACGAAAATGCTTGTAACTAAGGTCGGAGTTCTCATGCAATTTCTGACGGATACTACGGGCAACTAACTCCAACTCTTCCTTTTGTGTCAAACAAGACCAGATTTGCAGGTTTTCACGGTCTTTCTCATCGACCTCCAAAGTGAGCTCTGAAAAGTCATAAGAAGACTCCAGCAAACGAGAGGCCTTGTCAAAACTATCCATCTTCTCATGAGCTTGAGAAAGGTCTTGTGCAGGTGTTTGGTATTTAGAAGCTAGATGATGGAGAAACTCCACACTGGCTTGATAAAGATTACCTTCGCTAAAAGGACTGGTATAAGCTTTCTTGCTAGCATAGGCCCCAATGACAATCTCAACACCCTTGCCATGAAGTAAGTCCACAATCCGCTCTTCCTCGGCAGAAAAACGGGTAAATCCATCAATGACTAAAGCAATTTGAGTAAAATCACTACTTACCTTGTCATTCTCAATAGCCTCAATCAAATGGGACAACTGACTCCCCTGAGCTAACTGCCCTTGATTGAGGTAGGCCGTTACTTTCTCAAAAATTAAGAGTAAATCGGCTCTCTTGTCCTCATCCGTCAAACTCTCTAAGTCCAAAAAACTCATCTGAGCAGTCGTCATCTCGTGATAAAGCTCAATCAACTGCTGGATAAACTGAGGATCTTGCTTAATTGCGCCGTAAACTCGTAATTCCTTGGGATCAAGTTCCGCAAGGCACTTGTAAAAGGCCATCCCAAGACCGATATCATCAAGACTGGTCTTGGCAGGCAAGTCATTCAAGACCAGATAACGTGCCATTTGAGCAAAGCGCGTGACAGTAATTGCAAAAGAAGCCCGCTGGGACAAGCATGTCAGCACGGCGCGTTCCTTTTCAAATGAAAGAGAGTTGGGGGCGATGTAGAAGACCCGCTTGCCAGCAGCAACTAACTCCTCCGCCTCTCTGGTTAGAATTTCTGTCAAAGAAGTCCGAATATCAGTATAAAGTAATTTCATCTCTGCCTCGTTGGAATTTTTCATTACCTTTTATTATACCATGATTAGCCAGCCAAGTCTGAAAATAATCAGTTCTTGCTCACCTGTTGAAAAGAAAATGCCGGAAAGTTCCGACATTGTTTTAGTAAGCTAACTTCCTGAAAATAGGAGTAACCACACATTCCAGAAAGCAGTGATATTGATGAAAATATGAACTAGTATTGGATAGTAGAGATTTTTAGTCATGCGATACAATAGAGCCAAAATAAGCCCTCCGCTAGCATAAATGAAAAAAGCAAGAGGAGTTAAAGCAAAATTGATATGAATATAACCGAAAATAATAGCAGAAAGCAAGACATCTCCGTACCAAGGCGAGTTTTTGAAAAAGGTTGTCATAAGCACACCGCGATAAATCAACTCCTCAGCAATAGGGCCGATGAAGCAAGCTATGAGCAAAAAATAGGGTAATTCCTGTCTCCCTATCATTTCTATCGTTTCATTCAAAGAAATTTGATTTGAAGACGAGGGTATGAAATAAGATAAGAAGAAGTCCGACATATACGAAATGATGTAGCCCAGTAAAAGGTAGATAAAGTACCTCAACTGCCACTTGAAATGAAAAGTCTTCTTTCCTGCAAAAACTAGTAAATAGATAACTGCTGACAAAAGAACTCCACTCTCCATCCAAAGCAGAATCTGAAAAAATTCACGACTTGCTGATAGATAGGGCTTTGTGAGGTGGTTGAAAAGCCTCCAAAACCAAGTTGATTTGTAAAAAATTAAGGACAATGCTAGTAAAATTTGAATAACCCGTTTTTTCATATTAAATCCTCTGTTTTCCTTGATAAGCTTACAATATACTTGATTGAATCACAAATTTAGTATAGCATATCTTTTCGAAATATCCTCTTCCAATCATAAATTGTCATCAAAACATCCTAAACTGTAAAATCAATTACCCCCTACCCTTTTACCATTATCTTCTCTAACAAAGGAAGACCTATGATTAAGTTACTAACCTTGGATATAGATTGATTTCTCCTAAATGAAGCCAAAGCCCCCCCAAAAAAAATCAGATGGTTTATTTGTCTTACACCTTACGGAGCGAGACAAATAAAAGCCAGTATTGCTACTGACTCTTACATCATTTTGATTTAACAGGATAAATTTATGCTTCTGGTTTCGTCGTAACTGACTCACTACATTTTTAACAAAGCAAGTAATTTCTCTGCTTCTGCCATGATGCCATTATTATCCATGGTTTGGAGACTCAGATTATTTCGTAAACCAGCTAGGCTCTCTGTCACATTGTTTTTCAAGCTAGCATCCGTTACTGCATCAAGTAGATCTTCTACTTCTTTAAGTTTGGCTTCTACTTTTTCTGTTTCTACTTGAGGGACTTCAGCTTCGTCTGTTGTATCGTTAGCTACTCCCTCTGTCTCGTCTTCATCAGTGCTTGGTTTATAAAGATTATCTACTGAAGGGTTTAAACCTGCATGATTCTCTTTTTCATCAGATTCAGGGCGAGTTGGCTCACTTACTTCATTATGTTCCTTATCTTCATCAGGTTTATTGTCTTCTACTTTATTTTTACGAACATGGTCGCTGGCATTTCCCCAACCATTATCTGAGTGAGGACGTTCGTTTGGATGTTCAACGTAATATTTTACAGTCGCAAAAAGATCCTCCAAGCTATAACCCTTAGGAGCCTCATATAGTCCTTCGTCAAACCAAGCAAATTTAATGTTATGGTAATGATCATAATGAGGTATAATCAAGCTACCGTTTTTAACTTCAACAGTATGTTGGAGATTGTAAGGCATGTGATCAAGTGGAACTTTCTTAGCTGCCTTCACTTTATTATAGATTGCTTCTACTCCTTTAACCTCAGGATTTCCTGACCCTTGATGATCTGTTGAAGGAGGTGTCAAACCTTTCTCTTTAGCATAAGCCTGAGCTGCTGCTCTTTCAGCTTCAGATAAACTTTCTTTCTTAATCCAATGACTATGAGTCATATGTGGAGTGACATAGGCATCGCCTTCATCGCTAGTTATATCACTAGGATCAAAGATATAGCCATCTTCTGTTGTATACTTACCTGCTAATTTTGCTAATTTAATTTCATCGTCCGTATAAGCAATTTGAGCATTTGGTTTGCCAAGTCGCTCTGGATGGGTAATTGGTGCTAGGAAGGTAAGAATATCATCAACTAACTTGACCTTATCACTCGAGACATCATTAAGACGTTCCAAAAGTGTATCCAAAGTTTCAAAATCAGCTTGGCGCCCTTTATTAGAAATCAAATTTTGATGAACTCTTGCTAGTAAATCATAAACCTTGTTGTAAAATTCTTGATCACTAGAAGGGATGGTACTTTTCTTAGCTCCTAATACATGAGACAAACTTTCTTGTTTGGCAAGTTTATTATCAATGGCTACAACAGTTTCTGCTGAAAGTTCCTTGGCAAACACATAACGCGAGGTTCCATTCTCCTCAAAGACATAACCATCAGCTACTTTTCGAACCGCCTGTTTCACCAATTTTCCATCAATTGGATTGCTTGGAGCTGGTTGAGGATTTGGGGTAGGTTGCGGACTTGGTACTGGGGTAGGCTCTGGAGCAGGAATTGGATTTGGTCTTGATGGTAACCAATGACTTGAACTATAATGAAGTGGAATCATTCTTGCAATCTTCTGCTCCAAATCAGACATTTGTGAATAAGGAATAAAGTGATAATGATCCCCGTGAGGTACTGCCACACCATTTGCTGTACGTTTTGTAATCTGTGCTGGATCAAATACTAATCCATCAGACTCCACGTGTCGTTGGCTAAGTGGCAAAGCGTACAATTCTTGAAGGAGACTATCCAAGTCCTCATTTTGACTTTCAGGAGCTGTTGCAGGATTTTGAGGAGCCTCAGATTGACTCGTTCTCACACTAGATCTTGTTTCAGCTCTGCTAGAACGATATTCAACCGTACTTAATTGACCACCTTTCCTAGATAAGAAGGCTTGAGCAGCAGCTAATTCACTAGCAGACAAATCACTCTTAGGAATATAGTGGAAGTGATTGCCATGAGGAACGATATAAGCATCACCCGTATCCTCGATGATATCGGATGCATTGAAGATATACCCATCATCCGTTGTATAACGTCCTTGAGCTTTGGCTGCCGCAACAGCATTATCTGTGCTTGCATTATGATTATGACTATGTTCCTGCTTCTGACGTTTAATCTCTTCTTTTGTCCGAATATTATCCGCATGAGCCGCATCTTTAAGGTAAACATAGTATTTCCCGTCTACCTTAATCACATAGCCACCCTTGATTTCATTGACAATGTCTGAATCCTTCAACTGATAATTCGGATCTTTCATGAGGAGTTCTTCACTGATGATAGCGTCATAAGGAACCTTCCCATTATAGTAATGATAATGGTCTCCATGAGAGGTCACATAACCTTGATCCGTAATCTTGATGACAATTTGTTCTGCATTGATTCCCTCTCTTTTACTGACTTCATCTGGTGTCAAGTTCTCTGCCTTTTGACCAGCCTGGTCACCGTCTATATAAGCAACTCGATTAGAATCTTTCTTAACTTGTCCGGCTTGGTAGCGACCAAGCTCATAGGAACAAACACTTAGGGCAAGAACTGCCACTGAACCTGCTACATATTTTTTATTGATTTTCATTCTTATCTCTTTTCTAAAATCTATTTGATTCACCACAGAATGATAAACCAGTTAATTAACTAGTTAATAGTTTACTCTTTTTAGTATTACTTGTCAAGAATTTTTCGTATATACATAATAAAAATGAAAGCCTCTTTATCGAGACTTTCATTTTTCATTAGTTTATTTTTCTTTGCTTACAGATGTAGGATTACTACCTTTTAGCAAAGCAAGTAATTTTTCTGCTTCTGCCATGATACCATTATTATCCATGGTTTGCAGGCTCAAGTTATTTCGTAAACCAGCTAGGGTTTCTGTCGCATTAGCTTTCAGACTAGCATCCGTTACTTTAGCAAGCAAACCTTCTGCTTCTTTGAGTTTGGCTTCTACTTTTTCAGTCTCTACTTGAGGGACTTCCGGCTCAGCAGGTGTTTCCTCTACTGGCTCTTCTTCTGCTTTAAAGTTCTTATTTGGATCCTCACTGTGGTCTTTCTTACCTAAGACATGCTCGCTGGCATTACCCCATCCATCATTAGAATGTGGACGTTCGTCAGGATGTTCAACATAGTACTTAATCGTCGCAAATAAGTCTTCCAAGGTATAACCATTTGGAGCCTTGTATGAGTGATCATCAAACCAAGCGAATTTAATATTATGGTAATGATCCTTATGAGGAATGATTAAATTCCCATTTTTTATCTCAACTGTATGCTCGACCATGTATGGAAGTCGAACGAGTGGAATTCGTTTCTCACCTTTCACACGATTGTAAATGGCCGCTGCACTATCTCCAGTTGGATTTGCTTGAGCATCTGCGTCTGGAGATGGAGGTAAAATACCTTTTTCTTTAGTATAAGATTGAGCCGCAGCTTTTTCCTTATCAGAAAGGCTGTCTTTTCCAATCCAGTGACTATGTCCCATATGAGGCGTTACATAGGCATCTCCTTCATCACTGATAATATCATGTTCGTCAAAAATGTAACCATCTTCTGTTGTATACTTACCTGCTAATTTCGCTAATTTAATTTCATCGTCCGTATAAGCAATTTGAGCATTTGGTTTGCCAAGTCGCCCTGGATGGGTAATTGGTGCTAGGAATGCTAATAAATCATCTACTAATTTTCCTTTATTAGAAGATTCATCATTCAAGCGTTCTGCTAACTTGTCTAAGGCTTGGAAATCAGAAGTACGACCCTTATTTTCAGACAAGGTTTTATGAGCCTCGGCCAATAAATTATATGCTTTATCATAAAATTCTTGATCACGAGGAGCAATATTTTCTTTCTTCGCAACTAGGGCATGTATCTCTTGAGTTTTCTTAGATAAGAGATTTTCAATAGCTTCAATCTTATCCTTAGCCAAGTCTTTAGCTAGAACATAACGACTGACTCCCTTATCCTCGAAAATATAACCGTCGCCAACTTTTCTAACAACCTGGTTGACATCAAGTTCAGTCGGTTTATTTTCCACTGGTGCTAGAGGTTTGGTAGTAGGGGCTGGCTTCAGAGGAGTGACGCTTGGCAAAACACTGCCATTTTGTCCCTTGACAGCTATCATACGAGCCAATTTTTCTTCCAAAGGGGACATTTGTGAATAAGGAATAAAGTGATAATGATCTCCGTGAGGCACTGCTACACCGTTAGCTGTACGTTTGATGATTTGTGCCGGATCAAAGACTAGACCATCCGATTCCACATATCTCTCTGATAAAGGTTTGGCATACAATTCACTTAAAAGTGTTGAAATGTCTTCCCCTTGATTTTGATGATAAGTTGGAGTGACAGTCAGATTAGGAGTCTCTGTCAAACTTGGTTGGACTGGATTTGGATTGTTACTACTTGGTTTACTTGAACTTGTGGCAGAATGTGAGCCCTGTTTACCATTCCAATAAGCTTGGGCGGCAGCCAGTTCTGCTGCTGATAAATCACTCTTAGGTATATAGTGAAAATGATTGCCATGCGGTACAACAAAAGCGTCACCTGTATCTTCAATCACATCTTTCGGACTAAAGACATAGCCATCATCCGTTGTATAAGCGCCTCCAGTTCCTCGATTTGGTGCCTGCGTATTGAGATTAAAATTTGGTTTAATCGGTGAACTTGGTTTATCTGTACTGCTTGGTTTCGGATTGTCAGAATGACTTTGAACTGGCTGACCTCCAATTGGAAGATTTCGAGCCAATTTTTCTTCCAAAGCAGACATTTGCGAATAAGGAATGAAATGGAAATGATCTCCGTGAGGTACTGCGACACCATTGGCTGTACGTTTTGTAATCTGTGCTGGGTCAAATACCAAGCCATCAGACTCCACATGACGTTGGCTAAGTGGCAAAGCGTACAATTCTTGAAGAAGACTAGCTAAATCCTCATTTTGACTCTCAGGAGCTGTTGCAGAATTTTGCGGAGTTTCAGCTTGAATCGTTCTCACATTAGATCTTGTTTCTCCCCTGCTTGAACGATATTCAACCGTACTTAATTGACCACCTTTTCCAGATAAGAAGGCTTGAGCAGCAGCTAATTCACTGGCAGACAAGTCACTCTTAGGAATATAGTGGAAGTGATTGCCATGAGGAACGATATAGGCATCACCCGTGTCCTCAATGATATCAGAGGCATTAAAGATATACCCATCATCCGTTGTATAGCGTCCTTGAGCTCTGGCAGCAACTACCGCCTGATCGTTAGAACCGCCTCCATGATTATGACTGTGTTCCTGCTTCTGACGTTTAATCTCTTCTTTTGTCCGAATATTGTCCGCATGGGCAGCATCTTTAAGGTAAACATAGTATTTCCCGTCTACCTTAATCACATAACCACCCTTGATTTCATTGACAATGTCTGCATCCTTCAACTGATAATTCGGATCTTTCATCAGCAGTTCTTCACTGATGATGGCGTCATAAGGAACCTTGCCATTATAGTAATGATAATGGTCTCCATGAGAGGTTACATAACCTTGATCTGTAATCTTGATAACAATTTGTTCTGCGTTGATTCCCTCTCTCTTACTGACTTCATCTGGTGTCAAGTTCTCTGCCTTTTGACCAGCTTGATCTCCGTCTATATAAGCTACTCGATTAGAATCTTTCTTAACTTGACCAGCTTGGTAACGACCAAGTTCATAGGAACAAACACTTAGGGCAAGAACTGCCACCGAACCTGCTACATATTTTTTATTGATTTTCATTCTTATCTCACTTTAATTCTTCTGCTAGAACACTCATATTTTCTTCAAGATTTTCTAGATAAGTCTTGTCATTTTGCGGGTCAGCCTCTAAAGGATTCAGAGTTTTAAGACCCACACCTGTTGATTTGACAAGAGTTTCAGCTACTTTTGAAGAAGCATTACTTTCTGTAAAAATCGTTTTAACCTTATAGGTTTTAACAAATTCCTGAATTTCTGTTAGTTGTCTTGGACTTGGTTCTTGTTCAGGAGAGATACCTGCAATACCAAGTTGATTCAGTCCAAATCGCTTAGCAAGATAAGAAAAGGCTGTATGTTGTGTTACAAAGGTTTTCTGACTCGCTTTTTCAAATTTAGGCTGGAATTTCTTAGTCAATTCCTGAGCTTTTTTGATAAAGGCTTGCGCATTTTTCTGGTAAGTTTCTTTATGCTCACTATCCACCTCTGAAAGTTTATCAGCGATAATCTGAGCTTCTTCGCCAGCTTTTTCAGGATCTAGCCAAGTGTGAGGGTCATAGAGCGTTTTTTCATCAACACCGTCCCCTGCTTCAACATCTTCTAGCCCTGGGACGCGGTCTAAAGTCATTCCCTCTGAAGCCTCTAAAACCTTAACTTTAGATTTTTTTAGATTGGGATCTAAACTTCCTGCCCAAGATTCTAGCGTATGAGAATGGTAAACAAAGACATCTGCATCATAGATGGCCGCGATGTCATTTGCCGAAGGTTCAAAGGAGTGAATCCCACTACTTGACTGAATCATTCGAACATCATTCAAGTCACCAGATACTTCCTTGACCATAGCGTAGATAGGATAAAAACTGGTCACAATCTTCATCCCTTTACCTGTCTGACTTTCCTTTTGACCACAAGCTCCTAAACACAAAAGAAAGACACTTAACAATACTAAAAATAAACTTTGTTTTTTCATGGATAACCCCTTAACTATTTAATTAACTGGTAAACATTCTACCCCTAAAAACTTAATCTGTCAAGCTATTTTAAGAAAAAAATTGAAATTTCTTTCACATATAAAAATCTGCTGAGTGTCAATAACTCAACAGATTCTCACTTTATTCTTCTATGGTAGAATGCTTATAACCATAAGTGAAGTAAATAATACTTCCTACTAGCAACGCAACTAGGAAAGCAATCCAGGTTTCCATACTATACTGCAACATAAAGGATAAGCAAATGATGATTGATAAAATTGGTAACAAAGGTACCAATGGTGTTTTAAACTCTCCAGCTTTGGGCATCCCTTTTTCTTTCCGTAAGCGAATCAAGCCGTAAGCAAGCATAATCAAGTAGGCCAAGGTACAAATGTTTAAGAAGGCTGCGATACTAGCAAGAGGGAACATTCCTGCAGCTACAGCTGAGGCTAGACCCGTCAAGATAGTAGCATTCTTTGGTACCTTGCTAGTCTTCGTTAGTTCTTTGAAGGCTGCAGGCATCAAGCCGTCACGCGCTAAACTGTAAATCATACGCGATAGGGCATAGGTCATCGAAATACAAACTGTAATCAAGGTCAAGATAGCCACTAATGACACATAGTTGGCTGCCCAACTAATCCCAACACTACGAAGGGCAAAGGCAACAGCATCGTCGACATTTAGATGGCTATAATGGACAACACCAGTCAAGACAAGCGTCACCAAGGCATAAAGAATAGTTACGATAGATAGCGATAAGACAATCCCTCTAGGAATATTTTTTTGAGGAGTCTTAACTTCATCTACAGCCATAGAGATGGATTCAAATCCCAAAAATCCAAAGAACATTAAGGACGCGCCAGCCATAATACCAGTACTAGCACCATAGATTTGTCCAAAACCATAAGGAGCAAAATTGCTCCAATTATCAAGTTTAATATTCCAAATTCCTACTAAAACAAAGAGAGCTAAAGCGGAAAATTTCAAAATAACTAGAATAGAGTTAAAGCGTAATGCTGCCTTGGCATTAAGTAAAACAAGCGAGGTAACTAAAACTAAGACAAGAATAGGTAATAAATCAACAAATGTCCCTGCTTGAGGATTAAAGGTGCCATTTAAAGCCTGAGGAAGGGCTATCCCGTATTGAGAGAGCAAGCCTTTAAAATAAGCTGCCCAACCCGAAGCCACACCTGATATGGCTGTCATGAACTCCATCATGGTTAACCAACCAGCCAACCAGGCTGGGAATTCTCCTAAGATGGCATAAAGATAACTGTAGGCACCACCTGTAGCGGGTACTCGCGAAGCAAATTCTGCAAAAAAGAGGGCTGATAATCCCACACACAAGGCAGAAATGACGATTGAAATAACTAGGGCTGGACCAGCAAGCGTTGCAGCTGCAGTACCTGTAATTGTAAAGACGCCTGTCCCTACCATGGCTCCGATACCCAGCAAAATCAAATCCCATAACTTCAAATGCCTGTGCATCTCTGTTTTATCTAAACTAACGTTCTTTGTTCTAAATATATTCATCTTTGACTCCAAAATAAAATGATGATTCTATTTTACCATAAATATAGGAGATTTGTGAATATTTATAAAACATTTTTCTGAAAAAATCTGACTACCTTTTTGTAATAGCTTATACTCAATGAAAATCAAAGAGCAAACTAGGAAACTAGCCACAGGCTGTACTTGAGTACGGCAAGGCGACATTGACGTGGTTTGAAGAGATTTTCGAAGAGTACTAAGAACCAAAACTCTTGAAAAAGTTGACAATGGCTTGCCATAGGGAGCTTAAGAAGTTACCACCGTCCTCTAGCGCCTTATCAGCATCAAAGTTAAGGTTGATATTTTTAAAACTATCGCCAGCTTGTGAAACAATACTTTGTTTAAGGTCATTTAGAGTTTTAGTGAAGTCAGCATTGCTGAGAATATCACTCTTTGAGAGATTCAAAGCAAAATTGATGATGATATTGATCTGGTTTCCTGTTATGACCTGATCAAGTTTGTAATTTTTCAAGGTATCTTCAACAATTTTTCGGACATCTTCCTCTGTCAGATTTCCCTTGCTTTCTTTCGCTTTGGCAATTCCTGACTTGATATCGGCTAGGGCAACGTTTAATTTATTAGCGTCATAGCCTGACTTGTCTTTGTTTTCAGCATTGATATCTGACAAAGCCTTTAGCTCTTCTTGAGCCAAGTCTTTATTGGCTTGCGGTACCTTAGCTCCATTAGCCTCTAGCGAATAGTAAATCCCTGCTAAAGCACTCTCACCTGTAACGGGAATAGGGGCTGCTACAGTGATTTTGGCATGTTCCACACCCAAGGTTACTGCTGCGTTTCGGTACATATCCTGCGTCACCTTAGTGATGTTTTCTGGTGTTTCAATCTTGACCTCAAGTGGAGACTTGTCACCTAGTTTTTGAATCTTGGCTGATGAATACAACTGTAAACTAGAGTCATTTGCCACATTCATAATTTTAGAATAGACATCAGGTGTCATGGTCTTGAGTTCTTTGGTGTCTGTTGAGGCATTGTAGCCTAGTTTTTTTAGGGTTTGATTTTTTTGATCTTCAGATAATGAAGAACCTAGGACATATTCAGGTTGAACATAGGTTTCGTCGATGACTTTTTGCACATCTGTTGCTGCATGGGCGCTATTCATAGCTGTTACTGCCCACAAGACCGCAGCACTAGTCAGAAAGAGTTTCTTTCTCATAGGGAATTTCCTCCTTTACCTTTCTAGAGTAATATATCTATCTTAAAGAAAACTTATAACAAAAACACCTGGACTAGCCAGATGTCGAAAAGAGAGTGAAACATTTGATGATGTAAAGGTTGAGTTGCACCTGTCTAGAATAGTAATAGTTTCCTCCATTTACGTAGAGTTCAGCACCGTGAAAAATAGAAATGGGGTGAATATAACTATAAGTCTTTCCAGTAGTATTGCCAAGCAAGGGAGCAACCGTATCACGGGAGTACTGTTTGGCCAGTGCCAGGGTATTTTCCTTGCCATTTTGTGCGATAAAATCGATATAGGCGGGACCAAAATTATAGGCTTGCACAGCTGTCCAGACATCAACACCTTTATTCTGGGCCAGATAGAGATTGTCTGTCAGAGTTTGCACACCTTGCCGAATGCTAGACGCATTATCATTTATGGTATTGGTGGAACCGCTTGCAGACTCACTAGACTGCATGACATCGCCTTCTTGTCCTTTTGTTTCAGTATAAATCATAGCGAGCACGAGCTCTTCGTTTGCTGGGGTGTCTTTTTCACTCAAGATTTCTTGCACCATAGGTTGATAGGTCATAACTTGCTTGACATCTTGGTGCACGCGGTAAGCTTTATAGCCAGCAAAAAGGAAGACTGCTAGTACAAGCACTCTTCGAATTCGTTTAAACATTATTTACTTTGAATATCCTCGATATTTTTGATTAAGATAGAGTAGGTTCCATTGTCGTTTTGAATAAACTCAACAGACTCGGCGTCTTGATAGACGTTATTGGGAACAATGAGCTCAATTCCATTTGACAAGGAGAGTTTTTGGTTTTCAAATTTCTTTAATTGGCGACTGGCATCAATTTCATCAAATTGAACAGGCTCTGGTACAGATTCTTTAACTTGGTCAATAAAGCTCAAACGAGCCGTCAGATTATTGTCAAAAAGGTCGTTGGCCAATTTTTCTGGTGACAATTCATTGCTTTCTTCTAGGTTGTTGAAAATTGCTGATTTGACCTTAGATTGAAATTGAAAATCATCTGTGTTAAAGGTTTCAGCAATGCGCTGTGCCGTCTTTTCTAGTTCTTTGATAGATTTCTTGGGTGAAATTTTAGGGGTGACAGCAAGAAGATTATCTGAAAAATAGTTCAAAAAAGTCCCGTTGTACTTGATTCGTTTTTCAATCAGATGGTACTTGCGACTCTGAAGATTGACCACCAAGGCTTCGTCGGCACCTGTTCCAAATCCAGGAAGGTTATTCTGAGTCAACTTGATTGGATTATCAACTTCTCCTCCGAGGTGGGTCAAGGTCTCTCGCAGGGCAATTCGTAAGAAAGCGAAATGTTCCACGCCTTCTTTAGAAAATTGCACAAAAATCAAGTCATTGGTCTTTAGATTTTCGGAAATGCTGAACTCCTCTTTCCAGAGATTAGCCAGTGTTACTGATGTCTCCAACAAATCGTCTGTGATATGATTGAAGAAGGGATTTTCTTCCTCGAAAATCCCAGTCTTAGCTTCATCTGAATACACACGTTCAATTTTTTTACGCAAGTATTCTTCGATTTTTGGAGTGATATTGAGAAACTTATCCGCTAGAAACAGCTCGGTATCATCCGGGCTAAACTGATGGATAATAGCTTTCTTAATATAAATGTCCATAAAAGTTTTAGTCCTCGTATAATGGGAAGGCATCTGTCAATTCTTTGACTGCACTTCTCACTTCTTCTAAGACAGCTTCATTTTCTGCATTTTTAAGGGTTTTAATGATGAGTTCAGCTACTTTGCGGCTTTCTTCTTCACCAAATCCACGTGCAGTGATGGCTGCAGATCCGATACGAATACCACTTGTCTTGAACGGTGATAAGGTTTCGTATGGGATTGAGTTTTTATTTAGGGTAATATTGACTTCATCCAGTAAGTTTTGAGCAACTTTTCCGTTTTCTACAACCTTAGTCACATCCACTAGGAAGAGATGGTTTTCAGTCCCACCAGAGATAATACGGAAATTAGGGTCTTGCAAGAAGACATCTGCCATAGCCTTGCTGTTTTTGATCACATTAGCAGCATATTCCTTGAAGGCCGGATCCAAAACTTCTTTGAAGGAAACAGCCTTGGCAGCTACAACATGTTCCAAAGGACCACCCTGAATACCTGGGAAAATAGCAGAATTGATTTTCTTAGCTAGGTCTTCATCATTTGTCAAAATCAAACCACCACGAGGGCCACGAAGGGTTTTGTGGGTTGTTGTTGTAGTGATATGAGCGTATGGCACTGGGCTTGGGTGAAGACCAGCTGCCACCAAACCAGCGATATGGGCCATATCGACCATAAGCTTAGCCCCAACAGCATCTGCAATTTCACGGAATTTTGAAAAGTCGATAATTTGAGAATAGGCTGAAGCACCTGCTACGATCAATTTTGGTTTTACTTCTTGGGCTTGTTTCAAGATAGCATCAAAATCCAAGAGTTCCGTTTCAGGGTCAACACTGTAAGACACAAAGTTGTAGGTTTGACCTGAGAAGCTAACTGGAGCTCCGTGGGTCAAGTGTCCACCTGCTGCCAAATCCATCCCCATAACGGTATCACCTGGTTCAATCAAGGCCATGTAAGCCGCACAGTTGGCTTGACTTCCTGAGTGAGGTTGGACATTGGCAAATTTAGCGCCGAAAATTTCTTTTGCGCGTTCAATAGCTAGAGTCTCTACAACGTCTACCACATCAGTTCCACCATAGTAACGACGGCCTGGGTAACCTTCGGCGTATTTATTCGTCAAGATAGACCCTTGAGCTGCCATAACAGCCTTGGAAACTACGTTTTCCGAAGCAATCAACTCAATGTTGTTTTGTTGGCGTTCTTCTTCTTTGGCAATAGCATTCCAGAGATCAGCATCGTATGCTTTAAAATCATCTTTGTCAAAAATCATAGGTCTTCTCCTTTATTGTGTGACTAGTCCATTAGTTTCATTTTCTTATTGGAAAATCAAACTAAAAGATGCGAATAAACCGTTTCTGCATTTTATCACAAGTATAACCAACTTTTTCATAAAATGCATGAGCCCCCAGACGATGGTCGGCAGAGTTTAAGCGGATAAACCTATAGCCGCGTCTTTTTGCTTCTTGCTCCAACCCTTGTAATAAGCTTTTACCAATACCTTGACCTTGCGCTTGAGGTGAGACTGCTAAGGCTAAAATATTAAATCCTGCTTTGGAATAGAGTGATTCGTAAACTTCAGCGTGGACATATCCAAGTAAGACATGATTAGCTACATCCTCATAACCAAGTAGGAAATGATGGGAATCCTGAGACAATCTAGCTAGTTGACTATCCGTTTCCTCTAGACTAAAAGAATAGCCCAAAGCCTCTTGGTTGATCTCACATATAGCTTTCACATCAGTTTCTATTAAATTTCTTAGCATTTCATACCTCCTCAAAAGAAATCTCTGGCAACCGAGCAAGAATGTCCTCTCGCTTAATCGCCCCTTGGCGTAAGATTTTCACCTTGTCTCCAGACAAATCCAAAATAGTTGAATCCTGTCCAGTTAGAAAATCATCGTCTTCCAGACCCAGAACCTCTTGTTCAAAATCCTCTAGAATCTGATCAAAGGTCACGCCACTTGCCTGACCTGAAATATTGGCAGACGGCCCAATCAAGGGACCTGTCTCTCGAATCAAATCAAGGGTAATGGGATGACTAGGCATCCGAAATCCAACAGTTGCGAGGCCCGAATTGACCCAATAGGGAACTCGGTCATTAGCTTCAAGGATAATGGTCAAGGGACCTGGCAAAAAGGTCTCTACAAGTTTTTGTAGATAAGTTGGCTGATTCTTAGAAAAGTGCAAGATATCCTCTAAAGAGGCAATATTGAGATTGAGTGCCTTATCTCTAGGACGACGTTTGAGTTGGTAAACATGGTCAACTGCTTTTTCGTCTAAGGCCTTAGCAAAAAGACCGTATACTGTCTCTGTAGGCAGAACGACAGCTCCACCCTTTTCTAACTCTTGTCTAATCCTGTCCATAATCAACCACGACCATCCTATCTTGACCAAATTGGTCCTTAAGTGTTCTTACACGTTTTTCAGGAAGATGTTTCCTAAAAAGCTCAGGAACACTTTGACCTTGCTTGTATCCAATTTCAAGGTAAATCTTACCACCATCTTTGAGATAGTCTTTTGCATCTTCCGCAATTCTACGATAAATAGCTAGGCCATCCTCATCTGCAAAGAGAGATAGATGGGGCTCCGAATATAAGACATTCAAGCCGACCTCTGTCTCATCTTCACGAGAGATATAGGGTGGATTGGATACAATTATATCATATTTTTCAGAAATTTCTGCAAAACAATCAGATTTTTTAAAAAATATATTAAATTTTTGATTTTTAGCATTCTCGCTAGCTAAATCTAAAGCATCTTGGGAAATATCCGCTGCTGTCACTGACCAATCTGGTCTGTTTTTTGCTAAGGCGAGAGCAATAGCTCCACTACCAGTCCCGATATCTAGGACCTTAAGATTTTCCTCAGAATTTTCAGCCAGAATAAGCTCCACTAACTCCTCTGTCTCTGGACGGGGAATCAAAACCCGCTCATCCACTTTTAGCTGCATTCCATAAAAATCTGCCTGTCCGATGATATACTGTGCTGGTTTATGATCTACTAACTGTTGAAAAATTCCTTTTACAAATTGTTTTTCTTCCTCTGATACCTCTTTCTGGAGGGCAAAAACAAAGTCTGTAAAAGAGAGATTTTTCAGGCTACGATAGACAAAAGAGAGGCTTTCAGCTTCCTCTCCTTGTCTTATCAACTCTTCTTCAAAATCTGAAAATAATTGAGCTAATTTCATTATTTGTTTAATTCTTCTAATTTTTGTGTTTGGTCATAGAGCACCAAGGCATCCACAACTTCGTCCAATTTTCCAGACAAAATCGTATCTAGTTTTTGGAGGGTTAAGCCGATACGGTGGTCTGTGACACGGTTTTGTGGGAAGTTATAAGTACGGATTCGTTCTGAACGGTCCCCAGTACCGATTGTCGACTTACGCTCAGCGTCCTGTTCATCCTGAGCAATCTGAGCAAAGTGGTCAGCAACACGCGCACGGATGATTTTCATGGCTTTCTCACGGTTCTTCTGCTGAGTACGTTCTTCCTGCATCTCAACCTTGATATTGGTTGGCAAGTGAACGATACGAACGGCAGTCGCAACCTTATTTACGTTCTGTCCACCAGCACCAGAGGCGTGATAGATGTCGACGCGAAGGTCTTTGGGATCAATGTCGTATTCAACCTCTTCCACTTCAGGCATAACAAGAACTGTCGCTGTAGAAGTATGAACACGGCCTTGGCTTTCTGTCACAGGAACACGTTGCACACGGTGGGCACCTGACTCATACTTAAGTTTAGAGTAAACAGACTGACCTGAAACCATGGCAACCACTTCTTTGAAACCGCCGACACCATTCATAGAAGCCTCCATGACTTCAAAGCGCCAGCCTTGGGCTTCAGCATATTTTTGGTACATGGTTAGGAGGTCACCAGCGAAAAGTGCTGCTTCGTCTCCACCAGCTGCACCACGGATTTCTAGGATGATGTTCTTATCATCGTTTGGATCCTTTGGAAGGAGCAAGATTTTCAGTTTTTCTTCGTATTCTTCTTTTTCAGCCTTGGCATCTTTGAGTTCTTGCTTGGCCATTTCTTCCAAATCCGCATCTCCGCCTGATTCCTTAATCATCTCTTCGGCATCAACGATGTTTTGAAGGACTTGTTTGTACTCACGATAGGCTGTTACTGTGTCACGAGTTGAAGCCTCTTCTTTTGAAAGCTCCATGAAACGCTTGGTGTCCGAAACCACATCTGGGTCACTAAGCAACTCTCCTAATTCTTCATAACGGTCTTCTACAGCTTGTAGTTGATCATAGATGTTCATTTTTCTTCATTCTCCTTATTGATTTCAGGGGCAAAATAATGTTTACGGCAAACTGAGATATAGGTTTCATTACCACCAATCTGGATCTGTTCTCCATCGTAAACGGGCAGTCCATCCTGAGTTCGTAATACCATGGTCGCCTTTTTCTTGCAATACTGACAAATGGTCTTGATTTCGTCGATCTTATCTGCTAAGAGCAAGAGATACTTGGAACCTTCGAACAGTTCATTGCGAAAATCATTTTTCAAACCAAAAGCCATGACGGGTATGTCTAGCTCATCAACAACACGAGCTAAGTCGTAAACATGGTGACGCTTGAGAAACTGGGCTTCATCGACCAACACACAGTAAGGTGTTTCTGGTAGGTCTCGGATATAGCCAAAGATATCCGTCGTTTCCTCAATCGCAATGGCAGGGCGTTTCATGCCAATACGACTCGACACATAGCCAACACCATCACGCGTATCCAGAGCCGAGGTCATAATCACAACACTTTTTCCCTGCTCCTCGTAGTTATAGGCCACTTTGAGAATCTCAATCGTTTTACCAGAATTCATGGTCCCATAACGATAATACAACTGTGCCATGTTTCTTGCTTCACGTCCATTTCTAAATTTTTGCTACATTCTAGTATATCATAATTTTCTTAAGCTTTAAACGGCAAAATGTGGTAAAATAGAAGAAATCAAAAACTAGTGGAGGAAGCTATTATGCCATTTGTACGCATCGATTTATTTGAAGGACGCACGCTCGAGCAAAAGAAAGCTCTTGCTAAGGAAGTAACAGAAGCTGTTGTTCGCAACACTGGAGCCCCTCAATCTGCTGTCCATGTCATCATCAACGACATGCCAGAAGGAACTTACTTCCCTCAAGGGGAAATGCGTACCAAATAAACTAGCTTAAGCAGAATTGCTTAGGCTTTTTCAATCTCCAAGTAGCATCCATTGAAGAAATAGTTCAAATTTGTTACAATTTGAAAAGAGACTTGGAAAAATTTCCAAGAAAAGAGTTATTGATTAAAGGAAACATTATGATTACACGTGAATTTGATACCATCGCTGCTATCTCTACTCCACTAGGTGAAGGAGCAATTGGTATTGTCCGCTTAAGCGGAACAGACAGTTTTGAAATTGCACAAAAGATTTTCAAAGGGAAAGACTTGAGTCAGGTTGCTAGCCATACCCTTAACTACGGTCACATTATTGACCCTCAGACTGGTAAAATCATGGACGAAGTCATGGTTGGAGCCATGAAATCTCCAAAAACCTTCACTCGTGAGGATATTATCGAGATTAACACCCACGGTGGTATTGCCGTGACCAATGAGATTCTCCAGCTAGCTATCCGTGAAGGAGCTCGGTTGGCTGAACCTGGTGAATTTACCAAACGTGCCTTTCTAAACGGTCGCGTAGACTTGACACAGGCTGAGGCGGTGATGGATATCATCCGTGCTAAGACTGACAAGGCTATGAACATTGCGGTCAAACAATTGGATGGTTCCCTTTCTGACCTTATCAACAATACCCGTCAAGAAATCCTCAATACACTCGCCCAAGTTGAGGTTAATATCGACTATCCTGAGTATGACGATGTTGAAGAAGCGACTACTGCTGTGGTCCGTGAAAAGACTATGGAGTTTGAACAATTACTAACCAATCTCCTTAGAACAGCCCGTCGAGGTAAAATCCTTCGAGAAGGAATTTCCACTGCTATTATCGGACGTCCCAACGTTGGGAAATCAAGCCTTCTCAACAACCTCTTGCGTGAGGACAAGGCTATCGTAACAGATATCGCTGGGACAACACGTGATGTCATTGAAGAATACGTCAACATCAACGGTGTCCCTCTCAAGTTGATTGATACAGCTGGTATCCGTGAAACAGACGATATCGTTGAACAAATCGGTGTTGAACGCTCTAAAAAAGCTCTTAAGGAAGCTGACTTGGTTCTACTAGTGCTAAATGCCAGTGAACCACTGACTGCTCAAGACAGACAACTTCTTGAAATTAGTCAGGATACTAACCGTATTATTCTACTTAATAAAACAGACCTGCCTGAAGCGATTGAAATTTCGGAACTACCTGAAGACGTTATTCGTATTTCAGTCCTTAAAAACCAAAACATCGATAAGATTGAAGAGAAAATCAACAACCTCTTCTTTGAGAATGCCGGTTTTGTTGAGCAAGATGCTACCTACTTGTCAAATGCCCGTCACATTTCCCTGATTGAAAAAGCAGTTGAAAGCCTACAAGCTGTTAACGAAGGTCTTGAACTAGGTATGCCAGTTGACTTGCTTCAAGTTGATTTGACTCGTACTTGGGAAATCCTCGGAGAAATCACTGGGGATGCTGCTCCTGATGAACTCATCACCCAACTCTTTAGCCAATTCTGCTTAGGAAAATAAGAAAAATCCATGATCGTTCTTGCGGTCATGGATTTTATTGTCTTATTAGTAATCTGGTCTTAAGACACCTGTTACGGTTGCTTTAGTTGCTTCGTAGTCGCCATCTACAACAACCTTGATAATGCGTTTTGCATCTTCTTCTGGTGCTGGAACTAGAGGTAATCGAGTTGGACCAGCTTCAAATCCCATATAGTTGAGAACGGCCTTGACAGGAGCAGGACTTGGATATGAGAAGAGGGCATTAACCTTAGGAATGAATTTACGTTGAATAGCTGCGGCTTTCTTCATATCGCTTTCTGCAATGGCAGTAAACATCTCGTGCATTTCATCCCCATTTGTATGTGATGCAACAGAAATAACCCCATCCGCACCAAGGTTCATGGCATGGAAAGCATCTCCATCCTCACCAGTATAGACCAAGAACTCTTCTGGTTTATGCTCAATCAAGTAAGCCATATTAGCCAAGCTAGTACATTCTTTGACACCAATAATATTTGGATGGTCAGCCAAACGAAGCATAGTTTCGGGAGTTAATTCGACAACCACACGACCTGGAATGTTATAGATAATAATTGGTAGGTCAGAAGCATCTGCAATGGCTTTAAAATGCTGATACATTCCTTCTTGAGAAGGCTTGTTGTAGTAAGGCACAATAGCAAGCCCAGCAGCAAAACCACCAAACTCTGCTACTTCTTTGACAAACTCAATCGAGTCACGCGTATCATTGGTACCTACACCCGCAATCAAAGGAACGCGTCCATTGACAATCTTTTGTACAGCTGCAAACAATTCCAACTCCTCATCGTGGGTCAAAGTTGGACTCTCAGCAGTGGTCCCTGCAAGAAGAATTCCATCTGTATGATGGGCCAATAAATGCTCAATCAAGGCTGGAATGGCATCAAAGTTGATGGAACCATCCTCGTGGAAGGGAGTAATAAAGGCTGTGATGATTTTACACTCTTTTAAATCTTGATAAGACATGAAAACACCTCTCTATTTCAAAGAAGGAGTTCATCTGAACTCCTAAACGATATGACTATTTTAATTCAAATTTCAATTCAGCTGTTGGACGAACCAAGCCACGTTCATGAAGAGTTTCTGCAATCTGAACTGAGTTCCAAGCAGCACCTTTGAGAAGGTTATCTGAAACAACCCACATGTGAATTCCTTTTTCTGCATCCAAGTCTTTACGGATACGACCAACAAAGGTATCACGTGAACCAACTGCATTGATGGCTTGCGGATAGATTTGATGAGCTACATCATCTTCGAGAACAGCACCTGGGAAGGCTGCGATAGCTGCTTTTACTTCTTCGATTGGAGCCACTTCTTTTGTTTCGATATAAACTGACTCAGAGTGAGCTGACAAGACTGGAATACGCACACATGTTGCAGATACTGCAATGCTGTCATCTTCCATGATTTTCTTAGTTTCCTTAGTCATCTTCATCTCTTCGTAAGTGTAATCATTGTCAGTGAAGACATCGATTTGTGGAAGAGCGTTAAAGGCAATAGGATAATGTTTCTTGTCACCGCCTGAAGGCAAGATTTCCGCATGCAAATCACGTGGGGTTACACCATCATTCAAGACTTCACGAAGTTCACGTTGTGTTTCAAGAATCGCTCCCATACCAGCACCTGAAACTGCTTGGTAAGTTGAAACGATGATACGATCCAAGCCCCATTTTTGACGGACAGGTTCAAGCGCCACCATCATTTGGATTGTTGAACAGTTAGGGCAAGCAATAATCCCGTTGTGGGCATCAAGTGCATGAGCATTGACCTCTGGAACAACCAAAGGAACATCTGGATTTTGACGGAAGTAAGATGTATTATCAACTACTACCGCTCCAGCTTTAACTGCGTATGGTGCATATTTAGCTGATGTAGAACCACCTGCTGAAAAGAGAGCAATATCAACTCCTTCAAAAGCTGTTTCAGTCGTTTCTTCAATCGTAATATCTTGGTCTTTAAATTTCAAAGTCTTGCCTGCTGAACGTGCAGAAGCAAGTAAACGAATTTTATCGATTGGAAGTGTTGATTCTTCCAACATTTTTATCATCTGAGCACCGACAGCACCTGTCGCGCCGACTACAGCAACTGTATATCCCATACATAACCTCTTTCGGAATTTTCTAAAAATTTCTATAATAGATGTATTATACTACTTTTTCCATGAATTGCAAAGCTTTTTCATCATTTTTTGGAAAATAAAAATCCCCAGTCGCTAGACCAGGGACTAAGAGGCATCTTCATGTGATGAGCAGGTTCACACAACTCATCAAGGTCCGCTCCTGCGTTATGACCTCCTTATGCTCAATAGTAGTCCGAAGACTACCTATCGACTCATCGCGTCTTCTATTCTACTAGATAGAGTCACTTTTGTCAACAGCCAAAACGCTTTAACTTCATTTATACAGGTCGATAAGAAAAACCTTGGTCTCCCAAGGTCATTTTGTTTCTATCATGCTAATTGCCGGGATTGAACCGGCGACCTCATCCTTACCATGGATGCGCTCTGCCAACTGAGCTAAATCAGCTTACTTGAAAAGTATACTACAGTTAGAAAATCTTGTCAAGTTTCCTAAGAAATTTTCCTAAAGAAAAAGCCAGGTAAGAGTCACCCAGCTTGTCTTCTTCTATTTGCTTAAATCAATTCGACGACCAATTTTACCAATGATAATCGCTCCAATAATCAATGAGGCAAATTCACCGATTCCTGTTGTAAACCAAGTAAGGAAAAATGGTAATTGCGCTACGATATTCAACTCAACAGCAATGGTAAACATGGAAATTGAAAAGAGGATTGAAAAGAAGAAATGATCTTTTCGAATCAATCCGTTAAAAAGATAATCCTTGCTGTATTTTGCAAAAAGCCAAACACCTAAACTGAGGAATACTAGGGTTGATCCACCACCAACAAAGACATCTAGCAGTCCGAAGCTAAAGAAATTAGCAATCATACAACCGATGGTAACTCCGATGATGTACTTAGGATTGTAAAAAGCCATAAAGTTCATCATTTCTGAAATACGGAACTGATAAGCACCATAGCTGATGGCATTTAGAGGCGGTGTGACAGTCAAAACGACATAAATAGCAGCAACGATTGCAATGTCTGCAACATCACGAATAGTTAATTTTTTCATCTTTTCTCCTTTAGCGGTTGCTCGCGTGTAATATGCTTGGTGAAAGAAGCTAAGCACCAAGGGTTGATTCATTCAACCTTACTAGTATAGCACAATAGCCTGCTTTATGCTATACTAAGAGCATGAAAAAACGCATTCAAAGTCTCTTCATGAATGAGCTCTTAGCCTATCTCTTTTTTGGCCTTGCAACAACTCTAGTTTCAATTCTCTCACGACTAATCATT
Organism: Streptococcus mitis; assembly: GCF_047462815.1. Classification (GTDB taxonomy): domain Bacteria; phylum Bacillota; class Bacilli; order Lactobacillales; family Streptococcaceae; genus Streptococcus; species Streptococcus mitis_DO. The sequence continues at coordinate 105,377 of NZ_JASHFB010000005.1, read as the reverse complement.
TATCAACTAATACACAAAGAACTCCTTGCTACTGCCCTAGCGAATATTATCGGTATCCTCTTTGCCTTTATCACAAATGATACAATCGTGTTTAAGCAAACAAGGAAGAATCGACTTATCCGTTTATTGAAATTTTCTCTTGCTCGCCTTTCTACTTTTCTGTTAGATTTGCTCTTTACTTTTCTGTTTGTGACTCAATTTCCTCATATCATAGGGCAATTTGTAAATGAAAATCTTGATAAGATAAATGCAATTGAAACAGTTCTTGCACAATTGTTAATAATTATTCTTAATTACATTTTTAGTAAGGTATTTATTTTTAAAAAATAAGAAAAAATTTAAGCATATAGCTTGCAAGCATTTCTTAATTAATATATAATAAAGAGTAAAAATTTTGTAAAGGAATTATGAAAATGTTAAAAGATCTTAAAGCATTTTTGCTCCGCGGTAATGTCGTAGACCTTGCTGTCGGTGTGATCATTGCCTCTGCTTTTGGTGCTATCGTTACTTCATTTGTTAATGATATCATCACTCCACTCCTATTGAACCCAGCCTTGGAAGCTGCGAAAGTACAAAACATCGCTGAGCTTGCATGGAATGGTGTTACATATGGTAAATTCTTGAGTGCTATTATCAACTTCCTTGTTGTAGGTACTGTTCTCTTCTTTGTTATTAAAGCTATGGAAAAAGCTCAAAGCCTTACTAAAAAAGAAGAACCTGCTGAGGAAGCTCCAGCTGCTCCAACTGAATTGGAAGTACTTCAAGAAATCAAAGCGCTTCTTGAGAAAAAATAATCATTTAAAAGGATCTAGCACAAAGCTAAATCCTTTTTCTTTACTCTTTCGGCAACTTACCTGCTTTCTCTAGCATTTTCTTGATCAAATATGGCATCTTAACATTTTCACGACCTTTTTTCTCAATCAGTTTTTTCACAAATTCTGGCATTTGTAAATCTTGAGATTCATCTAAAATATTTTTAGTTTCATCCGAAGGGACTAACTCATCAAAGGTTTCTTCTTCTGGGAGAAATTCCTTAAACTCTTGATGTTCATTAGCTCTGACTGTATTAACCAAGGCATCAATCAAACGAGAATCCGTATTGGGCATTGGTGGACGATGGTAGTTCACACTCAATTCCTGACACAAATCATAACATTCCACATCATTATCAAACAAGACTTCAATATGCTCACTAATGAAGCTGATAGGAACAAAAATATAATGGTCTGGATGTTCTGTCTGTTCTCTGAGATACTCCAAAACATCTGGTTTAATCCATGGAATACCGATATCGCTCTCACTCTGCCAGGTGTTAGTATATTGTTCTGAACTCAATCCTAGTTTTTCAGCGACTAGCTTGCTATTTTCAAAAATTTGGTCAATATAAGGGTCACCAAAATCCAAGGCAAAAATGGGTACACTATGGGCTGAAAAGATGACTTTAAAGCTATCCTGCTTTACTTCTTCTTTTAAAATATTAGCAATTTCATCTGCCCAATAGTTTAGCAAGGCCTCTTCTTGATACCAGTCCTTAATGATCAAAAATTGAATTTGCTTGCTTTCTAAAAATTTCTCATACCCCATGACAGAGTAGAACGAATAATGGGGCTCCAAAATCAGGCAAATACACTGCTCAATGCCGTCTGCTTCCATCTGACCAATCACATCTGGAATAAAAGGTTTGGAAAATTTATTGGCAAAATAGACACTATACTCATTCCCCAGTCTAGCTTCTACTAAGGCAACTTCTTCACGGGTAATTCTTTGTAGAGGCGTACCTCCAATAAGTACATAATTATCATAGAGTGTTTGAATCTCGTGGTCTTGAGGTCTCACTCCACGACGAATATTTGTGAAAAAATCAGCTACACCTTCAAAGGTAATCTCTTCTGGCGAACCGAAAGTCATCATTAAAATTGCTTTTTTCATAACTGCTTCCTTGTGATGTTTTTATCAAATTTATTTTATCATGAATCCACTGATAAGTAAACGCTAACATAGAGAATTTCCCTAACTTCTGTCTTTTGTTTTTCTCTTCTTTCTATGATACAATGGAAAAAATGAATTCAAAAGGAGTTTTTTATGACTTATCCAAATCTCTTGGACCGCTTCTTAAGCTACGTTAAGGTCAACACGCGCTCTGATGAACACTCTACTACTACTCCAAGTACACAGAGTCAGGTTGACTTCGCGACCAATGTCCTGATTCCAGAAATGAAACGTGTTGGACTTCAAAACGTCTACTACCTTCCAAATGGTTTTGCGATTGGGACCTTGCCAGCCAATGATCCGTCTTTAACACGTAAGATTGGCTTCATCTCACACATGGATACTGCTGATTTTAATGCCGAAGGAGTCAATCCTCAGGTAATTGAAAACTACGATGGTGGTGTGATTGAACTTGGAAATTCTGGATTTAAACTAGATCCAGCCGACTTCAAGAGTCTTGAGAAATATCCAGGACAAACGCTCATCACAACCGATGGAACAACCTTGCTAGGTGCCGATGATAAGTCTGGTATTGCTGAGATTATGACTGCCATTGAATATCTGACTGCTCACCCTGAAATCAAACACTGTGAGATTCGTGTTGGTTTTGGTCCAGATGAGGAAATTGGTGTTGGTGCTAATAAATTTGATGCAGAAGATTTTGATGTTGATTTTGCCTACACAGTTGATGGTGGTCCATTAGGTGAGCTTCAGTACGATACCTTCTCAGCAGCTGGGGCTGAAGTGCATTTCCAAGGACGTAATGTCCATCCTGGTACCGCCAAAGGTCAGATGGTCAACGCCCTTCAGCTAGCAATTGATTTTCATAATCAACTTCCAGAGAATGACCGACCTGAGTTAACGGATGGTTACCAAGGCTTCTACCATCTAATGGATGTGACAGGTAGTGTCGAGGAGGCGCGTGCAAGCTACATCATTCGCGATTTTGAAAAAGATGCCTTTGAAGCACGTAAAGCAGCTATGCAGTCTATCGCTGATAAGATGAATCAAGAACTTGGGAGCGACCGTGTCACCCTAAACTTGACAGACCAGTACTACAATATGAAAGAAGTCATTGAGAAAGATATGACGCCAATTACCATTGCCAAATCTGTTATGGAAGACCTAGGAATCACACCTATTATCGAACCAATCCGTGGTGGAACAGATGGCTCTAAAATTTCCTTTATGGGAATCCCTACTCCAAATATCTTTGCTGGTGGTGAAAACATGCATGGACGTTTTGAATACGTCAGCCTTCAGACTATGGAACGTGCAGTTGATACCATCATTGGTATCGTAGCTTATAAAGACTAAAAATAGGCTGGGCAAAAACTCAATTTTAAGAGAAAATGAAGTAAATCTTCACACAATAAAACGCATAGTATAAAGTTTTCACACTTGATACTATGCGTTTTTTGATTATAAGTACGAATTATTTAGTATAATTTCTCTTTATTGATGAACTGCTTGGGCCGCTGTGATAAGGGTCAACTTGTAAACATCATCCGCATTACATCCACGAGAAAGGTCATTAACTGGCTTGTTCAAACCTTGCAAAACAGGTCCTACAGCCGCAAAACCACCAAGGCGTTCGGCCATCTTGTAGCCAATATTTCCTGCCTCGATACCTGGGAAGATAAAGACATTTGCTTGACCAGCTACTGTACTTCCAGGAGCTTTCAAAGCTGCAGTTTCGGGAACAAAGGCCGCATCAAATTGCAACTCACCATCGATTTCGAGGTCAGGGCGCAAGTCGTGAGCAATTTTAGTTGCTTCAACGACCTTATCGACGCTTTCACCAAATCCTGAACCTTTAGTAGAATAGCTTAGCATAGCAATTTTAGGCTCGATACCAAACATCTTAGCTGTGATTGCTGAGTTGATTGCAATTTCAGCCAAAGCTTCTGCATCAGGATTGATATTAATAGCACAATCTCCAAATAGGTAACGTTCCGTACCACGAACCATGAGGAAGGCACCTGAAGTACGCGTTACATTTGGACGAGTTTTAATGATTTGTAGGGCTGGGCGAACTGTTGAAGCAGTTGAATGAATCGCACCTGATACCATTCCGTCAACCAAGCCCAAGTATACCAACATAACACCAAAATAGTTGACATCTTCGACCAAAACCTTGCGTGCATCTTCTTCAGACATTTTGCCCTTACGACGCTCCACTAAAGCAGCAACCATTTCTTCAAATTGAGGATAATTTTGAGGGTCGATGACCTCATAACCATCCATGATCCCTTCAATTTCAAGATAAATTTTAATTTTTTCAGGATTTCCAAGCAAAACAGGAATCACTTCTGTTTCTTTTACCAAGCGTTTTGTCGCTTGAAGAATACGTGGCTCTTCCCCTTCAGGGAGAACGATACGAGCATTTTTGCCAACTAGGTTGGCTTTGAGACTTTCAAAAACTTCCATGAGTTTTTCTCCTTTAAGATAATAATTATACTCCAAATACTTTTTATAGAGTATTAGTTGATAACTGGGTAATTAGGTTACTAAAATCATCCGGCAAGGGACTTTCTAACTGCAAGTCTTGCTCTAGAAATGGATGATAAAAGGATAGGTAATGGCAATGCAAGGCCTGACGTTGGATGCCGTCGTCCAGGCTACCACCATACAAATCATCTCCCAACAAAGGAAAACCGATATGGGAAAAATGGACTCGGATTTGGTGGGTTCGCCCAGTATGCAAGCGAATGTCGACCAGGTGAATATTCCCATATGAAGCTACAATCTTGTAGGATGTATGGGCATACTTTCCACCTTTAGCCACTCTTCTGGTAATAATGGAGTCTTCATCACGCGCAATCGGAGCAATAATTTCTCCTTCCGGCTCCAAATATCCATCTCCTTTAACGAGGGCAAAGTAGCGTTTCTCGATAGATTTCTTCTGCAACTGCTTGTCCAATCGTGCATGGGCATAACCGTGCTTGGCAAAGAGCATCAAGCCAGAAGTGTCTCGGTCAAGTCTGGTCACAATGTGAACCTGCTGATTTTCGTAATTTTGCTTGACGTAGTAACCCTTGATAAAATTGGCAATGGTATTGGAGTGATTGACACTAGGAATAGAAGCCACTCCATAGGGTTTATTCAAAACTAGAAAATGGTCATCCTCATAGAGAATGTCTAATGGGCGCTCGATAGCTTCCAGAGTTTCAAAGCCTTCCTCAGCGGGAATATCGATAGTAACTCGGTCCCCAATATCCAATAGATACGTTGCATTTTGCGGTTGATCATTGACCATAATAGCTCCGCCTCGAAACTTAATCTTAGCTAGCAGCCCCTTAGAAACCTCGTGCTTTTTCAAGAAGGTCTTAACCTTGACATGTTCATCTGCGATAAATTCAAACCTCATTCATCCACCTCGCCGATGAAAGCATCCTTAACACGGTTCCAGAAACTGGTATGGCTAGGTGAGGCAACAAAGTGAATCTTATGATGGTCGATTTGATACTCAATTCGTTCAATATTGCGGAAGGAATAGACACTATTGTCAACCGAAATGGTATGGTAATCGTTTCTTGTAGGAATGAGTTCAATCTTATCCTTCTTAGGAACAATAATGGAAGAGCCCAACGTTCTATAAACACGATTATTAAGGCTGGCAATTTCCGTCAACTGAAGAGCTTCAATGGTAGGGTGTAAAACAGCTCCACCGAGCGACTTGTTATAGGCTGTACTACCAGTCGGGGTTGACACTGTCACCCCGTCTCCTCGAAAACGTTCAAAGGGAACACCATTGATTACAATATCTGCTACCATTGTTCGATCCGACCTTCGGATACTAGCTTCATTTAGTGCTCTAAAAATCTTAACTTCACCATTTCCAAGAAAGACCTTCACATTCAGAACAGGGTAAGAAACCTTAGCTCCGGTATCTAGCTGCAAATTAGTCACTAGCTTGTCCAACTCAAAATCACGATAGTCTGTATAGAAGCCCAAATGTCCAGTATGAACACCGATAAAACGGACCTTATCAAGTTGGTTTTCGTACTTATGAAAGGCCGACAAGAGCATGCCATCCCCACCAATGGAGATGACAATGTCCGGATTGGTATCATTGAGTATAAACTGATTTCTCTTCAAACGATCTCGCAATTCATACAAAACCCTTTGACTCTGCGGTTTTCTATTAGCTATCAGATCAATTCGTTTACCTGTATTCTTCATCTGTATCGTCACTGTTTCCTACACCGTCATTTAATTTTCTACTCAAAGGATCAAAAAGAGCCTGAGCTTCTTGAATATCATCTCGAATTTTACCCATTTCTTCATCCAACTGATGGGCAATTTTGGCCGTGATTTCCAGTCGCTTCTTTATCTCCTCTGGGAAATCCCCTTGGTACTTGTAGTTGAGAGAATGTTCTATCGTTGCCCAGAAATTCATGGCCAAGGTACGAATTTGAATTTCTGCTAAGATAGTCTTGGCTCCATTAATGGTATCAACCGTATATTCTACTACCACATGATAGGAACGGTAGCCTGATGCTTTTCGATGAGTAATGTAATCTCGTTCCTGTATGATCCGCATGTCCTGACGCTTGCGCAAAATAGCCACAACTTCTTGGACATCATCAACAAACTGGACCATCACACGCAAACCTGCAATATCCTGCAAATCGTGTTCCAAGGTCGCATAAGTAATCCCTCGACGGGCCATTTTTTCTTTTATACTCTCAATTGGCTTGACTCGACCAGTCACAAACTCAATCGGAGAATGCTTATTTTGTTTACGATATTGCTTACGAATACCACGTAGTTTAATCTTTAACTCACCAACAGCTTGAATGTAAGGATCTAGAAATTCTTCCCATTCTAAGGTCATATATTCTCCCTTGTTCTCATATTGTCCTTCAAAAATATCTTTGATTTTTTCTCCAGATTTATATACAATAAATACAAAGCTATTATATCATAAATCCGCTTTCAACGATAAAGAAAAGGTAAGAAAAATGAAACATTTAGAAATTGAATTGAAAACACTCTTGAAAAAAGATGAATACAATCGTCTAAAAAACCAGTTCACAGACGTCACTCCTGTTCTTCAAAAAAATTACTACATAGACACGCCAGATTTTGAACTGCGAGAAAAGAAAGTCGCTATGCGCATTCGAACCTTTGAAGACTGGGCAGAATTGACACTCAAAGTCCCACAAAGTGTTGGAAACATGGAATACAATCAAAAATTGCAACTCAAAGATGCTGAAGATTATCTGAGCAAGGAAGAGCTTCCTCAAGGGCTTGTGCTGGATGAATTATCAAAACAGGGTATCCAAAGTAAAAAGTGGCAGATTCTTGGTTGTCTAACGACACTTCGCTATGAAATGCAAACAGCTATTGGTCTCATGGCGCTGGATGAGAGTCAGTACTTTGATATGACAGATTACGAATTGGAGCTTGAAGTGGAAAATCACGAGCAAGGAAAACAGGATTTCCAACAATTTTTAGAGAAAAATCAGATTTCCTACCAAAAAGCTCCTTCAAAATTGGTTCGATTTATCAAAAGCATGAAAAATAGCTGAAATAATCTCCATTTTTTGGTAAAATAGAAGAGATAAAAATACATGAATCCCAGTTCATATATGTATGCAAAACATATATAACTAGGATTTATGAAGTTTACAGAGGACGGTCTATAATGTCAGATAGAAAAAATATGAAACTTTTTGCACTCAACTCTAACCAAGAGATTTCACAAAAAATTGCTCAAGCTGTTGGTGTCCCACTTGGAAAACTGTCATCACGTCAATTTTCAGACGGAGAAATCCAAGTCAATATCGAAGAAAGTGTCCGTGGTTATGATGTTTACATCATCCAATCAACAAGTTTCCCTGTTAACAACCACCTAATGGAATTGTTGATCATGGTCGACGCCTGTGTGCGCGCAAGTGCCCACAGTATCAACGTTGTCCTTCCATATTTTGGCTATGCACGTCAAGACCGCATTGCTTCACCACGTGAGCCACTTACAGCTAAACTAGTTGCCAATATGCTGGTTAAAGCTGGTGTTGACCGTGTCCTTACGCTTGATTTACATGCTGTTCAGGTTCAAGGTTTCTTTGATATTCCTGTCGATAACCTCTACACAGTTCCCCTATTTGCAAAACATTACTGCGATAAGGGCCTACTTGGCTCAGATGTTGTTGTCGTTAGCCCTAAAAATTCAGGTGTGAAACGTGCTCGTAGCCTGGCTGAATATCTTGATGCTCCTATCGCCATTATCGACTACCCTCAAGACGATGCAACTCGCAACGAAGGTTATATTATTGGTGATGTTGAAGGTAAGAAAGCCATCTTGATTGATGATATTCTTAATACAGGACGTACCTTCTCTGAAGCTGCTAAAATCGTTGAACGTGAAGGAGCTACAGAAATTTATGCTGTTTCTAGCCACGGTCTCTTCGTCGAAGGAGCTGCTGAACTTCTTGACAATACTAATATTAAAGAAATTCTTGTGACTGATTCAGTAGCAACAAAAGAAAAAACTCCTAAAAACGTATGCTACATCACTGCTAGTGAGTTAATTGGTGATGCCATCGTCCGTATTCACGAAAGAAAACCAGTCAGCCCACTCTTTGCCTACAACAAAAAGAAATAAGGTGATTCTTTGATTTATTTGGACAATGCTGCAACGACTCCTATGTCAGCAGTTGCTATTTCAGCTATGACCAAGGTTATGCAAGAAACCCATGGCAATCCATCTAGTATTCATGGTCATGGTCGGCAAGCTGGCAAACTCTTGCGAGAAGCCCGTCAGGAACTAGCCCAGTTACTAGGGACAAAACCTCAGCATATCTTTTTCACTTCTGGTGGGACTGAAGGAAACAATACTGCCATCATTGGCTACTGCCTTCGTCACCAAGAACAAGGAAAACATATCATCACAACTGCCATTGAGCACCATGCTGTCCTTGAAACAATTGATTACTTGGTTCAACACTTTGGTTTTGAAGTAACTATTATCCAACCAGAAAATCAAGAGATCACGGCCCAGAAAATCCAAGAATCCTTACGAGATGATACGATTTTGGTTTCTACCATGTTTGCCAATAATGAGACAGGAAACCTACTTCCCATTGCTGAAATTGGCCAAATACTCAAGCAACACCCTGCTGTCTATCATGTCGATGCAGTTCAAGCTATTGGAAAAATCCCTATTTACCCAGAAGAATTGGGCATTGATTTTCTCACTGCTTCTGCCCACAAGTTCCATGGTCCTAAGGGAATCGGCTTTCTCTACGCATCTAGCATGGACTTTGATTCCTATCTACATGGCGGAGACCAAGAACAGAAAAAGCGTGCAGGAACTGAAAATCTAGCTGCCATAGTGGCTATGGTTGCAGCCCTAAAAGAAGACCTAGAAAAACAAGAAGAACATTTTCAACATGTGCAAAATTTAGGAACCGCCTTTCTTTCAGAGCTAGAGGACATTCAATATTACCTGAATAGAGGAGAACACCATCTCCCTTATGTTCTCAATATTGGATTTCCTGGCCAGAAAAATGATCTCTTACTCCTTCGTCTAGATTTAGCTGGAATTTCAATCTCTACTGGCTCAGCCTGTACGGCAGGCATTGTCCAATCCAGCCATGTTCTTGAAGCCATGTACGGAGCAAATTCAGAACGCTTGAAGGAATCCGTTCGTATCAGTTTGTCGCCACAAAATACTGTTGAAGACCTACAAACCCTCGCAAAAACCTTAAAAGAAATTATCGGAGGTTAGCCATATGGCATTTGAAAAAACCATTCAGTTAAAAAATTGTCGTTACGACTACACTCTTAGCCCTTCTGTTAAAAAATTCACCCTCAAAGATAACACCTTTTTTGAGACTAAGGTTGGTAACTATGAATTGACTCGCCTTTTGGAAAAAGTGCCAAACAGCGGTGAAGGCTTCCAACTCAAAATCATCATTAACAAGGAACTTACAGGGGCTAAAATCAATATCACTGACAAGTTTGGGCTTCGTCTAGTTGATATTTTCAAATCAGAAGACCACCACATTCATCAGGAAAAATTCTATTTCCTCATGGATAGCTTGGTAGAACGTGGTGTCTTTACAAAATCGGAAAGATAGGTCCCATATGTTTGAACTGACCTATAAGGACAACTATCATGTAGAGCGTACACTCAAGTATGAGGATTATGAAGCTCTCATGCTGGCTCTGTCAGGATGTGTGACCCTACCAGATACACTTTATGTGACTTCTCTGACTTTTAATGGCCAGGAAGTTTACAAAGGACTGGTCGGAGACCTCTACCGTTTTCTATCACATGCAGATTTTTTACATCAAAACTAAGATTTTTCTTAGTTTTTTCTTGTTTTTGTTGATTTTTTCACAATGTTTCTATAAAATAGAAGAATAGAAAGGTTGTGATTTTGTGAAAGATAAACAGTCTGCTATTCCAAAAGCTACAGCGAAAAGACTCTCTCTCTACTATCGAATTTTTAAGAGATTTCATGCAGAAAAGATTGAACGTGCCAACTCTAAGCAAATTGCAGAGGCTATCGGTATTGACTCAGCGACCGTACGTCGTGATTTTTCCTATTTTGGTGAACTAGGTCGTCGTGGTTTTGGCTATGATGTCAAAAAACTGATGACGTTTTTTGCCGATTTGCTCAATGACAACTCTATTACCAATGTCATGCTGGTTGGTATTGGAAATATGGGCCATGCCCTTCTCCACTACCGCTTCCACGAGCGTAACAAGATGAAGATTATCATGGCCTTTGATCTTGATGATCATCCTGAAGTCGGAACCCAAACTCCTGACGGGATTCCCATATACGGAATTTCTCAAATCAAGGATAAAATCAAGGATGCTGATGTGAAGACTGCTATCCTGACAGTTCCCAGCGTCAAGTCACAAGAGGTTGCCAATCTCTTGGTGGATGCTGGCGTGAAAGGAATTCTCAGTTTTTCACCAGTCCATCTGCATTTACCAAAAGACGTGGTCGTTCAGTATGTCGATTTGACAAGTGAACTCCAAACTCTCCTCTATTTCATGCGAAAAGAGGATTAGAAAGCGAAAATCATTTTATGAAAAAACCAGTTATAGGGATTACAGGAAACGAAAAAACTCATCCAGATGATGACATCATGATGAGCTACGCGGCAAAAGGCTTTGTTGAAGGCATTAAAGACGCTGGAGGGATTCCCATCATCCTACCGATTGGTGATCAAGAAATGGCCTGCCACTATATCAGTATGGTTGACAAGCTCATCTTGTCAGGTGGACAAAATGTTGATCCAAAATTCTATGGTGAACCAAAAACCATTGATAGCGATGACTACCACCTTCAAAGAGATATCTTCGAACTGGCCCTCATCAAGGAAGCTATTAAACAGAAAAAGCCCATTTTCTCTGTCTGCCGTGGAACACAACTCTTTAACGTTGCCATGGGTGGAACTTTGTACCAAGATATCGAAGATCACTGGCAGGATTGTTCCGCCGAGTACACAACCCAACGCTTAGTGACAGAACCAAATACCGTTCTACGAGAAATCTATGGAGAAATCTCCCATATCAACTCCTTCCACCATCAGAGCATCAAGGATTTAGCACCTAACTTAAAGATTGCGGCTCATGATCCTAAAGATGGTATCATTGAGGCTGTCATGAGTACGGATGATGTCGCCTTTCTCGGTGTCCAATGGCATCCAGAGTTTCTTTTTGAAAATCGTCCCAAAGATAAAAACCTCTTTGACTATGTTGTTAATGAACTTTAGATTAAATCCGTCTTTTCACGATAACTAAAGTAACTGGAGTGAGAGACAATCAAATGGTCCAAGAGGACAATTCCCATCAGGTCGCAGGCTTCTTTGACAAGTTTAGTGACATGATCATCATTTCGGCTAGGGGCTACCGCTCCCGAAGGATGATTGTGAACCAAGATGAGAGAAGTCGCCATATGCTTGATAGCATAGTGAAGAATCTCTCGTGGTTCAGCGATACTACGAGTTGCAGAACCGATAAAAATAGTCTGTTGATGGATGATTTGATTTTGAGTATTGAGATAGAGAGCCACCAGGTGCTCTTGTTTTTTGTCCCCCAATTCCTGTTGCATCTTCTTGGCCAACTTTTGACTGCTGAGAATACTTTCCATCTCAAGGGTCTCATGCTTGTGAATACGATGCCCCAGTTCAATCATAGCTTGTAACTCTATGGCCTTAACACGGCCGATACCAGATAGACTCTGCAATTCCTGCAGGGTCATTTTTTTCAAATCTGTTAGGCTTGAAAGATTGTTCAAGACTTTCTGGGCAATTTCAAAAACGCTAGCCTGACGCGTTCCTGTCCTGAGTAAAATAGCTAGCAACTCTTGATTACTGAGCGCTTCTACTCCTTCCTTGGCCAGTCTTTCTCTTGGTAATAGTGAATCTTCTTGAAATGAAATACTGTACATAAAAATCCTCCTCACTTTATTATTCGTGAGAAGGATGGAAAATTAGATTTTTTTCTCAATTGGGGCTACACTAGCTAAAAGTTTTTTCAAACCAACATCTGGGAAATTGATTTTTAATTCCTGAGTAGCTCCGTTACCTGAAACTTCCAGAACAGTTCCCTCTCCCCATTTTTTGTGGAGAGCAATGTCACCAATGGACCAATTTGTCTCACTAGAGACTGATTTTGCACCAGCCGTAAATTGACCAAATGGAAGACCGCTTGACTGGATAGTTTTTGGTGCTGCACTGTGTTTACGGTCTTGAAGAGCCTGAGCCAAACTCATACCTTGACCGAAAGCAAGGCCACCACTGCTATATGATGCCTTAAAGCTTGTATTTGCTGGGCGCGCCAATCCTTGATACTCCAGCAAGTCTGAACTGATTTCGTTAATAAAACGAGTCGGACGGTTATAGTTGGTACGACCAAAAAGCAGGCGCGAGTTGGCATTTGTCAGATAGAGAATTTTCTCTGCACGCGTAATTCCTACATAGGCCAGACGGCGTTCTTCTTCCAATTCATCTGGATCTTCAGCTGCACGACTAAGTGGAAAGACATTTTCTTCCATCCCAATCAAAAAGACAACTGGAAACTCAAGACCTTTGGCAGCATGCAGGGTCATCAGGGTCACTTCTGATGTCTCCTGACTACCTGAATCTGTGTCTGCAATTAAGGCCAAATCATTTAAGAAACGACTCAGTTTATCCAGACCAGTTTCCTCTTCTGACACATCAGAAGTGTCATCAAAGTTTTTCGTCACAGAAAGGAACTCTTCGATATTTTCAACCCGAGCCTTACTTTCCAGAGTTGCTTGGGCATTAAGAATATCGACGTAACCTGTTTTTTCTAGAACCGCCTCAACCAACTCAGTAATGCTTAAGTGGTCCAGTTGCTCCCGCAAATCTAACATCATATTTGCAAAATACCAGATAGACTGGGCTACTTTTCCTTTGATGCCAGACAACATGATGTTTGCTGAAGCATCTAACATAGATATATTTTGTATATTTGCAAAATCACGAATTTTCTCAACAGTGCCTGGCCCAATTCCACGTTTCGGTTCGTTGATAATACGCTCAAAACTAATATTGTCACTCAAATTGGCAATGAGGTTGAGATAAGCGATAATATCGCGAATTTCCTTACGGCTGTAGAACTTTGTTCCACCAACCATAGTATAAGGGATGTTAGACTTGAGCAGGGCTTCTTCAATGGTACGAGATTGAGCATTTGTACGATAGAGAACTGCAAAATCCTTGTGAAGGAAGTTTTGACTGCGACCAAGTTCATCAATGGTTTTGGCTACAAATACAGCCTCATCCTGCTCATCATTGGCACGATAGTAAACGATTTGCTCCCCATCAGCATTCTGAGTCCAGAGATTCTTAGGACGGCGGTTTTTATTGTTTTTAATGACCTCGTTGGCCGCTTGAAGAATGGTTTTGGTTGAGCGATAATTCTCCTCCAACAAAACAACCTTGGCTTGGGGATAATCTTTCTCGAAATCCAAAATATTCTGCATATCAGCACCACGCCAACCGTAGATAGACTGGTCCGCATCCCCAACCACACAGATATTTTTAAATCGCGAAGCCAAGAGTTTGACCAATTGGTACTGGGCATGGTTGGTATCTTGGTACTCATCAACGTGGATGTACTGGAACTTCTGCTGATAGTAGGTCAAAACATCAGGATTTTGATCAAAGAGACGCAGGGTCAGCATAATCAAATCATCAAAGTCAACTGACTCCGACTGACGCAGTTCTTTTTGGTAAGCAGTGTAACACTGGGACACGATTTGCGTATACATATCGCCAGCTTGGGCAGCATAAGCTACATCATCAATCAGGTCATTCTTGGCATTGGAAATGGTCCCTAAGATGCTTCGTTCATTCCATTTTTTAGGATCCAAGTTCAACTGCTTGAGAATGCGTTTCATGAGCGTTCGCTGCTCCCCAGGATCTACAATAGTGAAATTGCGGTTGTAGCCAATATGGTCCGCATCACGACGCAAAATACGAACACACATGGAGTGGAAGGTCGCAATCAGACAGTCCTGAGTAGCTGGATTAAGGTTATAAGCACGCTCTTTCATCTCACGCGCAGCCTTGTTGGTAAAGGTAATGGCCAAGATATTCCAAGGATTGACTAGCTTTTCATCAATCAAATAAGCAATGCGGTGGGTCAAAACTCGGGTCTTTCCAGACCCTGCCCCCGCCATGATTAACAAGGGACCTTCTGTCGTTTGCACCGCTTCAGCCTGACGGTCATTCATTCCATTTAATAATGCGTTCATCTTCTCTTCCTTACTCTTGAAGTCAATATTTCTATTATATCAGAAATCAGGGAAAATATCTTTACCTAAACTGGTTACGTGTAGAAGGCAACTCCTTATATCTAGATAAAAAATGAGCTTGGATAGTATTTCCAAACTCATTTGAATTCAATTAAACTATTAGAACAAGCCTAGAACGGTTCCATCGCTTTCAACATCCATGTTTAGAGCAGCTGGTCGTTTTGGAAGTCCTGGCATGGTCATGACATCTCCAGTTAAGGCAACTATGAAGCCTGCACCTAATTTTGGTACCAATTCACGAATGGTAATTTCAAAGTTTTCAGGTGCTCCAAGTGCATTTGGATTATCTGAGAAACTATATTGAGTTTTAGCCATACAGATTGGTAATTTGTCCCAACCGTTTTGAACGATTTGAGCGATTTGCGTTTGAGCTTTCTTCTCAAAGTTTACTTTTGAACCACGGTAGATTTCAGTAACAATCTTTTCAATCTTTTCTTGGACAGAAAGGTCATTATCATACAGACGTTTGTAGTTAGCTGGGTTTTCAGTAATAGTCTTAACAACTGTTTCGGCAAGTGCTACTCCACCTTCTGCACCATCAGCCCAGACACTAGCCAATTCAACTGGTACATCGATTGAGGCACAAAGTTCTTTCAAGGCTGCAATTTCAGCTTCTGTATCAGAAACAAATTCATTGATTGCTACAACTGCAGGTACTCCAAATTTACGGATATTTTCAACATGGCGTTTCAAGTTGGCAAAACCTGCTCTAACTGCTTCTACATTTTCCTCTGTCAAAGCGTCTTTAGCCACACCACCATTCATCTTAAGGGCACGAAGGGTTGCAACAATAACTACTGCATCTGGAGATGTTGGCAAGTTTGGTGTCTTAATATCAAGGAATTTCTCGGCACCAAGGTCTGCACCAAAACCAGCTTCAGTAACTGTGTAATCAGCCAAGTGAAGGGCTGTGCTTGTTGCTAAGACTGAATTACATCCATGAGCAATATTGGCAAATGGACCACCATGTACAAAGGCAGGTGTACCGTAAATTGTCTGAACCAGGTTCGGTTTAATAGCATCCTTCAAAATCAAAGCCAAGGCACCTTCAACCTTCAAATCACCTACAGAAACTGGTGTACGGTCATAGCGATAACCGATAACGATATTGGCCAAACGGCGTTTCAAGTCCTCGATGTCCGTTGCCAAGCAAAGAATTGCCATAATTTCGGAAGCGACGGTAATGTCAAAGCCATCCTCACGTGGAATACCATTTAGAGGGCCACCAAGCCCAACTGTTACATGGCGAAGAGCACGGTCGTTCAAGTCCACAACACGTTTCCAAAGGATACGACGTTGATCAATTCCCAGCTCATTGCCTTGGTGCAAGTGGTTGTCAATCAAGGCAGAAAGGGCGTTGTTGGCAGTTGTAATGGCGTGCATATCCCCAGTAAAGTGGAGATTGATGTCCTCCATTGGTAGAACTTGAGCGTAACCACCTCCTGCAGCACCACCCTTAATCCCCATTACTGGACCAAGAGATGGTTCGCGGATAGCAATCATGGTTTTCTTGCCAATCTTGTTCAAGGCATCCGCCAGACCAATGGTAATGGTTGATTTCCCTTCACCTGCAGGTGTTGGATTGATGGCAGTAACCAGAATCAATTTCCCAACTGGATTGCTCTCAACTGCACGAATTTTATCAAAGCTGAGCTTAGCCTTGTACTTTCCATACAACTCCAAATCATCGTAAGAAATACCAAGCTTCTCTACAACATCAATAATGGGCTTCAACTCAATACTCTGTGCGATTTCAATATCTGTTTTCATTCAAAACTCCTCTAACCTCTTATATGATAATTCATTATATCACAAAACAAGATTTTTAACATCCCAAAACTCTCTAAACGTTCGTAAATATCCCTGTTTTTAAGGTTTTTAGTGTCCTTTCTTAAATTTTATATGGCTTTATAGTTTGAAACTATAGTAAATCTTCGTTTTTACCAAAAATTTATCGCTTTCATTTTACTTACCGTTTATTTTTGTGTACAATAGTTCTATGAAAATTTTAGTTACATCGGGCGGTACCAGTGAAGCCATCGATAGCGTCCGCTCTATCACTAACCATTCTACAGGTCGCTTGGGCAAAATCATCACAGAAACTTTGCTTGCTGCAGGGCATGAAGTTTGTTTGATAACGACAAAACTAGCTGTGAAGCCAGAATCCCATCCCAATCTAAGTATTCGAGAAATTAACAATACAAACGACCTTCTTCTTGAAATGCAAGAACGTGTTAAGGACTATCAGATTTTAATTCACTCAATGGCGGTGTCTGACTACACTCCTGTTTATATGACAGGGCTTGAGGAGGTTCAGGCTAGCTCCAATCTAGAAGAATTTTTAAGCAAGCAGAATCATCAAGCTAAGATTTCTTCAACTGATGAGGTTCAAGTTTTGTTCCTTAAAAAGACACCCAAAATCATCTCTCTAGTCAAGGAGTGGAACCCTGCTATTCATCTGATTGGTTTCAAACTGCTGGTTGATGTCTCTGAGGATTACCTCATCGAGATTGCTAGAAAAAGTCTTATCAAGAACCAAGCAGACCTGATTATCGCAAATGACCTCACTCAAATCTCAGCGAACCAGCATCGTGCAATCTTTGTTGAAAAAGATCAGCTTCAAACAGTCCAGACTAAAGAAGAAATTGCAGAACTCCTCCTTAAAAAAATTCAAGCCTATCATTCATAGAAAGGAAAGCTATGGCACATATTCTCTTGGCTGTAACGGGCTCAATCGCCTCTTACAAGTCGGCAGATTTAGTCAGTTCTCTAAAAAAACAAGATCATCAAATCACTGTCTTAATGACTCAGGCTGCTACAGAGTTTATCCAACCTTTGACACTACAGGTACTCTCACAGAATCCTGTCCACTTGGATGTCATGAAGGAACCCTATCCAGATCAAGTCAATCATATCGAACTGGGAAAAAAAGCAGATCTATTTATCGTAGTACCTGCAACTGCTAACACTATTGCAAAACTAGCCCATGGTTTTGCGGACAACATGGTGACCAGTACGGCTTTAGCCTTGCCAAGTCATATTCCCAAACTAATAGCTCCTGCTATGAATACAAAAATGTATGACCATCCAGCAACTCAGGCTAATCTGAAAACATTAGAAAGCTACGGCTATCAGCTGATTGCTCCTAAGGAATCCCTACTAGCTTGTGGAGACCACGGACGAGGAGCTTTAGCTGACCTCACAATTATTTTAGAAAGAATAAAGGAAACTCTCGATGAAAAAACGCTCTAATATTGCACCCATTGCTATCTTTTTTGCAACCATGCTCGTGATACACTTTCTGAGCTCACTTATCTTTAACCTTTTTCCATTTCCAATCAAACCGACCATTGTTCATATTCCTGTCATTATTGCCAGCATTATCTACGGTCCACGAGTTGGGGTCACACTTGGATTTTTGATGGGGCTACTTAGTTTGACCGTTAACACGATTACAATTTTACCAACAAGCTACCTCTTCTCCCCATTTGTACCAAACGGAAACATCTACTCAGCTATCATTGCCATTGTCCCACGTATTTTGATTGGTTTAACTCCGTATCTAGTCTATAAACTAATGAAAAACAAGACTGGCCTGATTCTAGCTGGTGCCCTGGGTTCACTTACCAACACAGTCTTTGTACTTGGTGGAATTTTCTACCTTTTTGGAAATGTCTTTGATGGTAATATCCAAAAACTCCTAGCAACTGTTATCTCAACGAATTCGATTGCTGAATTAGTTATTTCCGCAGTTCTAACCCTAGCCATTGTTCCAAGACTACAAACCTTGAAGAAATAAAAACAATCTCCGCTTTCAAGCTTGAAGGTGGAGATTTTGCTCTATACAGTTTCTTTTTAGTGAAATCTTTACCAATATTTAATTTAAAATGGCCTATAAACTTAAGTAAATCCTTGATTTATTCTCTTGTTTATTATACTATACTAGTGTATATACAGTTAAAAGGAGATTCTTATGAACACACGGAAAAAGACACAATTTATGACAATGACTGCCCTCTTAACGGCTATTGCAATTTTGATTCCAATTGTTATGCCTTTCAAGATTGTCATTCCACCTGCTTCCTATACTTTAGGAAGCCACATTGCTATTTTTATCGCCATGTTCTTATCGCCCTTGATGGCTGTTTTTGTCATCCTAGCTTCTAGCTTCGGATTTTTGATGGCTGGCTATCCCATGGTTATCGTTTTTCGAGCTTTTTCCCATATCTTTTTTGGGACTTTGGGGGCTCTTTACCTACAAAAATTCCCCGATACCCTAGATAAACCAAAAGCTTCCTGGATTTTCAACTTTGTGTTAGCTCTTGTCCATGCCCTTGCTGAAGTATTAGCTTGTGTCGTTTTTTATGCAACTTCCGGTACCAATGTAGAAAATATGTTTTATGTTCTATTTGTACTAGTTGGATTTGGCACAATTATCCATAGTATGGTAGACTATACATTAGCACTAGCTGTCTATAAAGTGCTTCGAAAACGCCGTTAAAAAGGAAAAGCTATGACAAAAGATCGCAAACATGCTCTGCTCCAACTCTTGAAAGAAGCTCCTAAAGCCCTTAATGGCCAAAGTTTGGCGGAACATTTTCATGTCACACGTCAGGTCATTGTACAGGACATTGCAATTTTAAGAGCCGATGGCGCTCCTATCCTATCCACCAATCGTGGCTACATCTATAAGCAAATTGAAACCAATCCTTATGTTCACAAACTTTTCAAAGTGAAACATGAAGTTGAAGAAATCGGTCAAGAACTCTTTGCTATCGTTGATAATGGTGGACGTGTTCAAAATACCTTGATTGACCATCCCGTTTATGGAGAAATTGAAACCTTGCTGAAACTGTCTTGTCGCAGAGATGTACAACATTTTCTAGAACAAGTCGAGCATTCTGACTTTAGACCTCTGTCTGAATTGACAGATGGCATCCATTACCACCTAGTCGAAGCTGAAACACAACAAGACCTCCACTATATTGAGGAGGCCTTGGATCAGCTAGGTTATTTAGTAAAGGATTAGAAAATTTTCTTTTCCCAATCGTCTTCTGTACGGCGAGGGTAGAAAAATTCAGATTTGTCAGGAGCTTCCATCATTTTCATCAAAGGTAACATATCATATGCCAGATCCAAGTTTGGAATCTGGTCTTTTTGCACCCAAAAGCTCAAATACTAACAATAATATTTAAAAACTACATTGAATGAAAATTAACAACTACCTACTTACTAAAAATATATCACCAGTTATGTTGATCAACATTATCCTTAGTCACAAGATAAATTGGAGAAACTGTTTCTTTTTCCAGTTTTTTCCCTTGATAATGATCTATTGCTGATTGAATAGCAATTTCACCCATCTTAGCTGGTTGCTGAGCAATAGTGGCAGTAATATCACCTTTTGCAATAGCATCATGTGCATCTGGTTGACCATCAATACCAACAATTAATACATTGCTAAGACCAGCTGCTTTTACTGCTTGTGC
The DNA here is from genome assembly GCF_047462815.1 of Streptococcus mitis. Taxonomy (GTDB): domain Bacteria; phylum Bacillota; class Bacilli; order Lactobacillales; family Streptococcaceae; genus Streptococcus; species Streptococcus mitis_DO. Next base: position 85,084 of record NZ_JASHFB010000005.1, on the reverse strand, counting down.
AGCTCCTAACGCCATCTCATCATTCTGTGCAAAGATTGCTTGTACTTCTTTGTTTCCTTGAATCATATTTTGCGCTGTATTCAAAGCTTTTGCGCGGTCAAAATTAGCGGATTGACTAGAAAGAACATCTAAATTTGTCTTTGAAATTTGTTCAAATCCTTTACCTCTATCTACAGTTGCAGAAGCGCCAGGGACTCCTGATAATTCAAAAGTTTTTGCTTTTTCTCCCAATTGCTTGGTAATAAATTCTGCAGCCATTTTACCTGCTTCTACGTTATCAGAAGCAACAGTTGTCAAGACTTCACCTCCATTACTACCGCGGTCAATTAAGATTACCGGAATATTTGCATTATTAGCAGCTTTAATAGATGTAACAATTGCATCAGAATCAACTGGATTAATTAGTAAAGCATCAACATTTTGACTAATAAAATTTTGAATATCATCTGCTTGTCTAGCAGCATCATCTTGTGCATCTGCTATCTTCAAAGTTACTTCTTTTTCTCTTGCGGCTTTTTCAAGACCATCTTTCATAGCTACAAAATAGGGATTGTTAGTAGTCGAAATAGAAACTCCTAATTTTAATTCTTTTGCCGACTTTTGAATCGTAGATTTATTATCATTTGATGAATTTCCTAAACCAGTTTTTCCACAAGCTACTAAAGCAAAAATAAATGTTACAAACAAAGCAAAAATGCTAATTTTTTTAATATTTTTCATGTTATTACTCCTCGTAATATATATCTATAGGGATAGTTTCAATCCCGATTATTGTACGTCATCTAATAAATTGTTACTATTTCCAAAAAAATTGAAAATTATTCTACTGTTTTACAACTTTAAAACGATCAATCAGAACAGCAATTAAGATTACAACTCCTTTTACTACTTGTTGCCAAAATGCTGAAACACCAATAATATTAAGTCCATTATTCAAAACTCCAATAATTAAAGCACCTATTAGAGTCCCAAGTATACGACCTTTACCTCCAGATAAAGAGGTTCCTCCAAGAACAACAGCTGCAATAGCATCCATTTCATAACTAGCACCTGCTGTTGGTTGAGCAGAACTTAAGCGTGATGTTATAATTAATCCAGAAATTGAAGCCATAATACCTGATATTGAATAAATGATAATTTTCACTTTATTTAATTTCACACCTGATATATATGCTGCTTTTTCATTCCCCCCTATAGCATATACAGATTTACCAAATGCTGTTTTATGAAGTAAAACATATAAAACAATAAATACAATAAACATAATAATTACAGGAAATGGAATTCCGACTATATAACCTTGCCCCAAAAATTGAAATAAGAATGTATCACTTAATCCTTTTGTGATAGGATTCCCATTTGTATAAACAAGTGTTGCTCCCCTAAAAATAGTCATAGTCGCTAAAGTGACGATAAATGGAGCTAATTTCCCGTAGGAAATCAATAACCCATTCATCATACCTAGAATGCAACCCAAAATTAAAGAGATGAGAATTGCTAACGTAACAGGCATTCCAGATCCTAATAGGCCAGCGGTTAGCGCACTGGACAAGGCTAAAATTGATCCAACTGATAAATCAATTCCACCTGTTAGAATAACAAAGGTCATTCCAAAAGCGATCAGTGCATTTGATGTTACTTGCAATAGTAAATTTAACAGATTATTTGCTGTTAAAAAATTTGAATTGATAATAGTGATGACAGCCATTAAAATTATCAATGCTATTACTGTTGTCAATTCTGACATATACTTCATAGTATTTTTCACACTATTGTCCTCCTGTAGCTAGTTGCATAACTTTTTCTTGTGTAGCTTCTTGACGTGTTAATTCTCCACTAATTCTTCCTTCATGCATGACCATAATACGATCACTGACTCCGATCACTTCTGGTAAATCTGAAGATACCATAATAATCGGCACACCTCGTTCAGCCAATTCATTCATTAATTGGTAAATTTCACGCTTAGCACCAACATCTACCCCACGAGTTGGCTCATCTAGAATCAGTACTTTTGGAGCAATACCTATCCATTTTGCTAAAACTACTTTCTGTTGATTACCACCAGAAAGTGTTCCAACTTCCTTATCTGGATAACCTGATTTAATTCGTAGCCTATCTATTAAACGTTGTACAAATATATCACTTGTTTTATTATCGAAAATGCCATTTTTAACAAAATCACGAGTACTAGGTAAAGTCATATTATCTTTAATAGAAAAATCTAAAATCAATCCCTCATCTTTACGATCTTCTGTTAAGAAACCAATTCCATGCTTAATTGCTTCAAAAGGATTTTTAATTATCAGTTGTTCTTCGTTTATTATAATTTGACCAGATTTTAAAGAATCAATTCCAAAAATTGCTCGCATTATTTCAGTACGACCAGCACCCATCAAACCAGAAAAACCAAGAATTTCCCCTTGACGTACATAGAAAGAAATATCCGTAAAAGCATCACCAGAAAGATTCTTAGCTTGAAAAACAATATTCCCAATCTCAGCCTTTTTTTCTGGATAATAATCTTCTAATTCACGACCTACCATCTTCTGAACTAATTCATCCGCATTAGTTAAGTTCGTTTTCTTGGTATCAATTACAAACCCATCCCTCATAACAGTTATAAGATCTGTAATCTTAAAGATTTCTTCCATCCGATGTGAAATATACACAATACCTACACCATCAGATTTTAATCCTTCTATCACTTTAAAAAGTGTTTCAGTTTCACGATCAGTTAAAGCTGCTGTGGGTTCATCCATAATTAACAAGGAAACTTCTGATAATAGACATTTTGCTATTTCTATCATTTGTTGTTGTCCGACTGATAATTGACCAATGATTGCATCGAGAGGAATAGATATATTAAGACGTTTAAATGCTTCTTTAGCTTTCCTTTCCATACTAGCTTTATCTAGAAACCCAATCGAATTTTTAATTTCTCTTCCTAAAAAAAGATTATCAAGTACAGTCATATCTGGCCAAGTATTCATTTCTTGATGAATAAAACTCAGTCCAAACCGTTCTGCCTCTTGAGGATTAGAAAATGTTTTTTCTTTTCCATCAATAAAAATAGTTCCTGAAGTGGCTGGAAAAAGTCCAGTTAAAATATTCATTAAGGTTGATTTGCCTGCACCATTCTCTCCCATTAAAGCATGAACTTCTCCTGAATTAAGAACCAAATCAATACTTTCTAAAACACGATTATTCCCAAAAGATTTTGAAATGTTCTTCATTTCAATTTTCATAGGCAACCCCCTTCTAAATAATAACTCCTGATTGCAAGATTATATTCGAATATGGTGTATCTTCCCCAGTGCGAATAACTGCCTTAACTTTAGTATTCATAGCTTTCAATTCTTCATGACTAATATATTCAATAATTATATTCGATCCTAAAAGATCTAGAACTGCTTGCCACTGTTCTTTGTTTTTTTCCTTAATTTCTTCTGCTAAGAAAATTTTTTCAATAAGTACATGATCTGAATATTCTTTTAAAACTTCTAAAAAACTTGGACTGCCTTTTCTTAATGCTAAATCAATTTTATCAACACCTTTTGGAACTGGCAATCCTAAATCTCCGATACAAACCAAATCCATATGACCTAAATCATCAGCTAGTTTTGCTATATTACTATTTAAAATCCCATATTTCTTCATATCCTGAATGCTCCTTTATTTCTTTCAAACTCGGCATGCCTCCTTGCGCTCCAAACCTTTGAACAGAAAGATGTGAAGCAATCGTTGCAAAGGACAATGCAATATTCATCTCTTTTCCTTTTGAGATAGCATAAGCAAAAGCACCATTAAACGTATCTCCTGCTCCTGTAGTATCAACTACTTCTGCTTTTATAGCAGGAATCTTCTGAACTGCTGCCCCATCATAATAAATAGAACCTTCAACTCCTAATGTCACAATCATTTTATTAGGATAAATTTTAATAATTTCTTCTAATTTCTTATCTGGAAAAAGCTCTGAACATTCATGCTCATTAGGAGTAATAAAATCACAAAAAGGAATCATCTCTATATCCGTTTCTCTAGCTGGTGCAGGATTGTAAAGCACCTTAACTTTATTTTCTTGACAAAATTTAGCTATAGATAAGTTGGCTTCATGTGGTATTTCATTTTGTAATACAACAATACTTGCATCACTAATCAATTCCCACTCATTTTTCCAATCATTTGTTTTAACTAAATTATTCGCTCCGGGATAATAAATAATCCTATTATCACCTCCATATAAAGTAATTTGTGCAACTCCTGTAGATTGTGGTACCGTTCCCACATATGCTGTAGAAATATCATTATTTTGCAGATTACTTAATAAATCTGCTGAAAAAATATCTTCTCCTACGTTCCCAAATATGTAAATATTATCTTCAACACTGGATAATCTACCAATAGCTACAGCTTGATTTGCACCTTTTCCACCTGGAACTATATTAAATGAATCGCCAAAAATCGTTTCACCTCCTTCTGGAATCCTTTTTGTTCTCATAACTAAGTCCATTGAAATGCTTCCAACAACAACAATTTTACTCATTTCTTTCTCCTTAATGTATTTCTTTCTATGTACCTAACAGGGAGTTTAATTTTAGCTTCATCTATAGAGAACTTATTTGCCATATTATAGATTAGCTTTGCAGCCTGTTCTCCCATTTTATATGATGATTGGTGGATAGTTGATAAAGAAGGATAAATAAATTGACTAAGTACAATATCATCATAACCAATGATTTGAATATCATCTGGAATTTTTTTCCCAATTGCTAAAATTTCATGAATATAAGCTATCGCATGAATATCAGAAGGTGCTATAATACTATCAATATTTGGATTTCTTTTTAGATTCTCTTTAGCTTCTTTCTGAATTTTTTCAAAGTCAAACGTTTCACTTTCTTCAATACAAATTTCTAAATTTTTATTCCTCAAATAGTTTAAACTCGCTTCAAATCGTTCCACAATATTCTCAGCTTTATCATCTAAAACTTTGATGATCATAACCTGCTCAGCGCCAGCATTCCAAATTGCTTTAGCAGCCAAACGTCCACCCAACTGATTATCAGAAAAAACACCATAGCCTGTATCTTTACTAATCCGGTCAACCACAACAACAGGTAATGTTAGATTTGGAAATTCCTTTGTAAAGTCAAGTGTTGTTATAATACCAGCTGCATTTGTTTTTAACAAAAGGTTTATATATTCTTCTAACGAATCATGATCTGAAATAGTACCAACCATAATCCTATAACCTTTATCTTTCAAATATGATTCGGCTCCTCGAACCAATCTTGGGAAGAAGGGATTAGAAATATCTGGCAATAAGAGTCCTACCATTTGATTTTTTTTAGTTTTCAAAGATTGTGCTAATACATTCGGCGTGTAATTTAATTTCTTGATAGCATTTTTTATCTTTTCCCTAGCATCATCTCCGACATAGCCTTTTTTCGAAATATATCTTGAAACTGTTGATTTTGATACTCCAGCTTCTTCAGCAACCTGTTTTATTGTAGTCATCACTCCTCCTTTTTATATTATGGAACCGTTCCCTTATTTATATAGTAAGCGTTTTCTTTGTTTTTGTCAATACTTTTTTAGAAATATTTTAAATTTATTTTAGAGTATTTACTTTTTCCCCTAATCTTCTATTACTATTAGGCAGGAAACACAACAAGACCTCCACTATATCGAAGAGGCCTTGGACCAACTTGGTTATTTAGTAAAAGACTAAAAGATTTCCTTCTCCCAGCCATCTTCTGTACGGTGGTGATAGAAAAACTCTGATTTGTCAGGAGCTTCCATCATTTCCATCAAAGGTAACATATCATACGCCAGATCTAAGTTTGGAAGCTGGTCTTTTTGCACCCAAGAAACTTCTTCAAATCCAAAAAGTTGAGACTTTTATATAGAACCAGCTGGAGTATGCTCTAAAGACTATCCGCTTGATTGTATATTGAAAAGCTTCTCCTTAATTTTACTTTCGAGCAATAAACATACCATATTCTTTAGGAATAATTAACTCACCTTTATAAAAATGTACTTCTAATCTTTTACGAATGACTTTTTCTTCTAGCGAACCTATTTCTGAAATTCCTTTAAAGGATTGGATGTATTTAACTAGATCATCTATGCTAGTTACCTGTAACTCATCATCATAGAGTAATGTATCGACAGAGTTAAAATACCTACTCAGGTACCTTTTGCCATTTTGTAAAGTAAACGTTTTATTTTCCAAATCTTGATTAACATCATCTTTAAATAAACTTGACAAATAATCTACAACTCCATTTTCACCAAATGTAGCACAGTAAAAAATTCCTCCTGTTTTTAAGACTCTATTCACCTCAGAAAGAGCTTTAGGAATATCATTGACATGATGTAGAAGCATATTAGCAATAACAATATCAAACGTTTCATCCTCAAAAGAAATCTTTTGAATATCCATTATTTCATAGTTAACATTGTCTCTATTTCCAATCACTGACCTCGTTGTTCTCACCATATCTTTAGAAAAATCTGTAATAACCAACTGCTTCATTTTATCTATAGAATCACTATTACTTTTCCACAGTTCTCCTGTACCACATCCCAATTCTAGAACCTTTACTTCATTAGTGATTTGGTAGTTGGAAAATATCCAATTGTTAAATCCTAATTTATTTTTTGAATAGTTCTTATGCAATTCTACTCGAATATCAAGATTATCATGACTTTTATATTGTTCAATTACTTTATCATCCATTTTCTGATACTTCCTTTCATATTTTAAGATTATACCATAAAACAAAACACTCTCCGATTTCAACATTGAAGGTGGAGATTGTTCAAAATATAGATCGAAAAGAATAATAAGAAATTTAGAGATATTCAGTTGACTTACACCACCATACTTAGCCTATATTTCAGTACCTTACTTTAAAAGATAACACCTATCGACTAATCATAGAACTAAAAAGTTTCTTTCTCCCAGCCATCATCTGTACGGTGGCGGTAGAAAAATTCAGATTTGTCAGGAGCTTCCATCATCTCCATCAAGGGTAACATATCATAGGCCAGATCCAAGTTTGGAATCTGGTCTTTTTTCACCCAAGAAACTTCTCCTTCATCTGAAGAGCGAAGGCTACCAGAGAACTCAGTCGCCTTGTAACAAATGACAATATAGCGCCCACCTGTATCCAGAGGCCAATTTTTAATGCCGACAAGTTGAGGATTTTGGATAGTCAACCCTGTTTCTTCATAGATTTCACGAATGACAGACTCCGCAAAAGCCTCACCATTTTCAACATGACCTCCAGGAAAGGCATAACCAGACCAGCGATTAGTTTCAGGAGAGCGATACTGCATAACCACGCGCTGGGTTTCAAGATCTTCAATCAGACAAATGTTTGTTAAAATCGTTAATTGGGAACGGGACATAAATTTACTCGCTTTCTAAGTTATTAAAACATATCTTCGTTATATTTTACTTCGGACTTCATGATAAAGGGATTGAGCAATTCATTTTAATCTCACTAAATTCTCTAAAACACCTTCTGCTTTAAGTTATCATCAACTCAACGATAAGGAATTTTCGAACTTTCTATCTCTATATCAGGATTAGCAAGTTTGAGATAAGGAGCAATATAATCTGCATCCGTAACCTTTGGTCCTAGAATAACTTTTGAGTATTTCAAAGGAAGTAAATTGATGTATACAAATAAATCATATCTGCCATTGTCTTTCGAACTTAATACAATATACTTTCTAAAATCTTTATAGTTAACTTTATCAAAAACTTCTAACCCAATTTCTTCTTTCTTAAAGTACTTCTCATTTGATGAATCATTAGCATCTCTTTTAATAATATTTTGTATAGCTGTATCATCTAAATTAATTAAAATGCGATACTCTATTTCATACTCATAGTCTTTAACTTTGAAAAGGTAAGAAATCTTCTTCAATTTCTCAGCAAAACTTATCAATTCTTTTTCAGCTTCCAGCTCTTGCAATTTTTCAAATAGCTGTTTTAAATTATCAAGAGATTTACCAACATCTGTTTCTTCTTTATTCTCGGACATTAAATCTAAATAATGAACTTTAACAAACTCTATCGATTTATGAGCAACTATATCTTCAAGATAAGACAGATCATATTCAAGAAATGCTCCCTGAGATGAATCAGCATATTCCTTCCACATAGGTAAACTATCAGATACCGTGGTTAGAGAAGATATAAAAACATTGGAAGTTTGATATTGTTTGAAAAACGTATTATCTATACCCAAATAATCATATATTACTCTTCCTTCCATCGGGTCATTTAACTGTTTTAGATTAGTCAGTCGTAAAAATGGAGGTTGAGTTTCAGAATTGTTTTCATTTTTCCAGTCTGCTTTTATAAGAAAATTTGTTAAAGTATCAATCTTAGTATAATGTCCAAAAGAACCTATTTTTTTCAACTCTTCAGCGTCAACAGTTAATTTAGAACGTATATAGGAGATAACATTATCTGCTTGTTTTAAAAGTTGCTTAGCATCTAACGAGGAGATTGATTCTGAATAACTTTTCTCATTCGAGTAAGCATTATCATACTTCTCAATTAACTTAATTGCTTGATCTCGAATTATATCAGAATTATTTTCTTCTGCTATCTTTCGAACAACATCAATCGAATCATTAATTACAACATCAAAGTGTCTTGACACAAAATCTAGATAGTCATCAATATCTTCAGCTTGTGGATTATCAATAAAATATTTATTTATTATCTTTAAGTGCTCAAATTGAAAAATTGAAACAAGCTCATCTAATCTAAAATACCAATATCTAGTATAATTAAAATCAATATTTTCAAAATCAATATTTTCAAAATCAATATTTTCAAATATAAAGTTGATGAACGGTTCTAATTCACTTTTAAAATAGTTCCTTCTTTCTTCTGGTAAACTTTTCTGTCTAAATAGTGGAACAAAAACTGAAAGCAAATCCGAATAAATCATTTTACTATTCTCTAGATTATCTTTTAATACTAAATCAATAATTTTAAAGAAATAACTCTCATTTTCAAACAATATAGAATATTCTTCATATTCTTTTGGTTCAAATAAATAATAATAAAGAGAATCTAAATACCTAAAGCATACACTCCAACTATATACTTGTGAATTATTTGATAGTATTTTATTTATGGACTCTAAAATCTTTTTTTGGATAATTTTATCAATCTTCTCTTCAAAATCACTAAAAATATAAAGAACAAGTTCAACACATTTCAATTGTTCTTCTTCAGATAATTTTAAATATTGATTTATAAAATTTTCAAGTTCGGATTTCAGTTTTTCTTCATTCAAGGAATCAAAATGATCTTCTAATTCAGATTTACTAAATTTACCTGTAAAATAATTTAACTTTTCCATTTTGTCTCCTTCCAAAACCTACCCCAACGCCTTGACTTCCAACATCATATCACGAATCTGTGCTGCTAGTTCAAAGTCAAGCACTTCAACGGCTTCTTGCATTTGTTTTTCTAGTTTCTTGACGAGTTCTTTCCGCTCTTGTTTGTTGAGGCTATTGATATCGACTTCCTTGTCCTCTTCCTTGGCAACTGCCTTGGTTACAGCAATCAAATCACGAATTTCTTTCTTAATGGTTTGTGGAACGATACCATGTTCTTCATTATAAGCCATCTGAATTTTGCGACGACGGGCCGTTTCATCAATAGCACGTTGCATAGACTGAGTAACGGTGTCCGCATACATGATAACATGCCCTTCGCTGTTACGAGCAGCACGTCCAATAGTCTGGATAAGGCCACGTTCGTTACGAAGGAAACCTTCCTTGTCAGCATCAAGTATCGCAACTAAGCTAACTTCTGGAACATCAATCCCTTCACGGAGGAGGTTGATTCCAACCAAGACATCAAAGACACCCAAACGCAGATCTCGGATAATCTCTGTCCGCTCTAAAGTCTTGATATCCGAGTGCATGTACTTAACCTTGATACCCATTTCTTTGAAGTAGTCGGTTAAGTCCTCTGCCATCTTCTTGGTTAAGGTTGTGATAAAGGTTCGTTCGTTCTTTTCAACACGGGCATTAATTTCACCTAAGAGGTCATCAATCTGTCCCATAGTCGGACGAACTTCTACCTCAGGATCCAAAAGACCTGTTGGTCGAATGATTTGCTCAATCACTGTCTCGGTCTGTTCATTTTCATAGTCACCAGGTGTTGCTGAAACGTAAACAATCTGATGAACGTGACTCTCAAACTCCTCCCGACGGAGAGGACGATTGTCCAGAGCAGACGGTAAACGGAAACCGTAATTTACTAACATTTCCTTACGAGAACGGTCTCCATTGTACATGCCTTTGATTTGTCCCATGGTCATGTGGCTCTCATCAATCATGATCAAGAAATCATCTGGGAAGAAATCTAAGAGCGTATAAGGAGGCTCTCCTTCACTACGACCATCCATGTGGCGTGAATAGTTTTCAACCCCATTTGTATAGCCCATCTCGCGCAGCATTTCGATATCATACTCTGTCCGCTGTTTCAAACGTTGGGCTTCAAGCAATTTACCTTCCTTTTCAAAGACAGCTAGTTGCTCTTCTAATTCTGCTTGAATCTTGGCAATGGCAACTTCCATATGGTCGTCATTGGTCACAAAGTGAGTCGCAGGGAAAATCGCCAAATGATCCACTTCTCCCAATACCTGACCAGTCAGGGCCTCAACCTCACGAATACGGTCAATTTCGTCTCCAAAAAATTCTACTCGAAAGGCGTGTTCATCACGGGAAGCTGGGAAAATCTCTACCACATCCCCACGAACGCGAAATCTTCCGCGTTGGAAATCAATATCATTACGTTCAAACTGAATATCGACCAAGTCATTCAAGAGTTTATCACGAGAAATTTCAAGACCTGGACGGAGACTAACGACACTATCAGCGTATTCCTTGGGCGAACCCAAACCATAGATACAAGAGACTGAGGCAACGACAATAACATCATTACGCTCCAAAAGGGCTGAAGTAGCAGAGTGGCGGAGTTTGTCAATCTCGTCATTGACAGAGCTATCCTTTTCAATATAGGTATCGCTAGAAGGGACATAGGCCTCAGGTTGGTAATAATCATAGTAAGATACGAAGTACTCAACTGCATTTTCAGGGAAAAATTCCTTAAACTCTCCATAGAGCTGTCCTGCTAGAGTTTTATTGTGGGCAATAACCAGAGTTGGTTTATTGACTTTGGAAATGACCTGACTCATGGTATAGGTCTTCCCTGTTCCGGTCGCCCCCATCAGAATCTGAGCTTTTTCTCCACCCTCGATATTATCAACCAACTGCTCGATAGCTTGTGGTTGATCTCCTGATGGTTGATATTTTGATACTAGTTTAAATTGATTATCTGTAATACGATTGATCATAAGAATCCTCTCTCGATATGCTATTCCTATTTTAGCATACTTGTAGCATTTTCACGAAGAAAAGGACGGACCGAAGTCACATCCTTTCATTTTCTTTCTTTAATTGATAAGCGAGATAGACAATCAGCAGTAGTAAAACCAGACTTGTCATGATAGAACCTTCTATGCCAAAAGAACCACCTGATAACCAATCTTGATTGCCTTGTGGTAAAAAGGTCATCAATGACGTTCCTGATGGTTGACCACTAACTAAAATCCCAAAGAGATTACCCTGAGCAAAATTCCAGGCCCCATGAATACCTGCAATACCCCAAACTGTATCAGTTTTGAGGAGGTAAAGTGACATGGCAACTCCGAATAAAAAGAGATTCACTAGAGATAGAGGGGTGAGACCAGAATTTCCCGCATGAAGCAGGGTAAAGAATAGGCTAGATATAAGAACAGCAAGTTTTAGATTGGTTCTTGAGGCCAATTGAGGAAGGAGCCAGGCACGGGACACCACTTCTTCTGCTGTCCCCTGTAAAATCCAAAATGGAATGGTAAAAATGACAAAGATAAGCGAATAAGGATTCAAATGAATAGACTCAAAACGATATTGCCCCAAGGCTACTAAACCTAACAAAGTAAGAAGAAAAAGTGCCAAACCTAGACCAAATCCTTTAAGGAGATTGCTGAGGAAATTCTCTCTATAAAATCCCAAGGTTCGAATAGGTCTTTTCTCAACTTTTCTAGTCCATCTGAACACAGTGTTGAGAATAAAACCAAAGGCCAGCAATTCTAAAATTAAACGAAAATCACCTGTTTTATCCGTCAAGCTCTGATGCAAGGTCTGCAAGTAGCTTGCAAGATTTTGACCAGCCTCTCCAAAATTTCTAGCAAGTCCGATGAGAGCTAACAAACTAATACCATACAGAGTATAAGCCACAAACTCTCCTATGAAGACAAAAGCAAAGGCTAACAAGGGGCTTGTGTAAATGTTTAAACACATTTTTGAAGCTTGGAAGTCTTTAAATATTCTTTTGTTCTTCATATCCCTGTCCTCTTTTCTTCTATATATACTATTATTATAGCACTTTATAGTAGCAATTCAAGAAAGAAAGAAAGAAAGAAAAGGAAAAGACAATGTTATATTTTCTGACACAGAAATATAAAAATTTGCCTTTTTTTACTTTTTCTGATATAATGGGAAAATATTCGGAAAAGGAGACTAAAAATGAAGAAAAAATTTCTAGCATTTTTGCTAATTTTATTCCCAATTTTCTCATTAGGTATTGCGAAAGCAGAGACGATTAAGATTGTTTCTGATACCGCCTATGCACCTTTTGAGTTTAAAGATTCAGATCAAACTTATAAAGGAATTGATGTTGACATTATTAATAAAGTCGCAGAGATTAAAGGATGGAATATTCAGATGTCCTATCCTGGATTTGACGCAGCGGTCAATGCGGTTCAAGCTGGTCAAGCTGACGCTATTATGGCAGGGATGACAAAGACGAAAGAACGTGAAAAAGTCTTCACCATGTCTGATACTTACTATGATACAAAAGTTGTCATCGCAACTACAAAGGCACACAAGATTAGTAAATATGACCAATTAACTGGCAAAACTGTTGGTGTTAAAAACGGAACAGCCGCTCAACGTTTTCTTGAAACAATCAAAGATAAATACGGCTTTACTATTAAAACATTTGACACTAGTGATTTGATGAACAACAGCTTGAGTGCTGGTGCCATCGATGCCATGATGGATGACAAACCTGTTATCGAATATGCCATTAACCAAGGTCAAGACCTCCATATTGAAATGGACGGTGAAGCTGTAGGAAGTTTTGCTTTCGGTGTTAAAAAAGGAAGCAAATACGAGCACCTAGTTACTGAATTTAACCAAGCCTTGGCTGAAATGAAAAAAGATGGTAGTCTTGATAAAATCATCAAGAAATGGACTGCTTCATCATCTTCAGCAGTTCCAACTACAACTACTCTAGCAGGCTTAAAAGCTATTCCTGTTAAAGCTAAATACATCATTGCCAGCGATTCTTCTTTTGCACCTTTTGTTTTCCAAAACTCAAGCAACCAATTTACTGGTATTGATATGGAATTGATTAAGGCAATCGCTAAAGACCAAGGTTTTGAAATTGAAATCATCAACCCTGGTTTCGATGCCGCTATCAGTGCTGTTCAAGCTGGACAAGCTGATGGTATCATTGCTGGTATGTCTGTCACTGATGCTCGTAAGGCAACTTTTGACTTCTCAGAATCATACTACACAGCCAATACTATCCTTGGTGTCAAAGAATCAAGCAACATTGCTTCTTATGAAGATTTAAAAGGAAAGACAGTCGGTGTTAAAAACGGAACTGCTTCTCAAACCTTCCTAACAGAAAATCAAAGCAAATACGGCTACAAAATCAAAACCTTCGCTGATGGTTCTTCAATGTATGACAGTTTGAATACTGGTGCCATCGATGCCGTTATGGATGATGAGCCTGTTCTCAAATATTCTATCAGCCAAGGTCAAAAATTGAAAACTCCAATCGCTGGAACTCCAATCGGTGAAACAGCCTTTGCCGTTAAAAAAGGCACAAATCCTGAATTGATTGAAATGTTCAATAACGGACTTGCAAACCTTAAAGCAAACGGAGAATTCCAAAAGATTCTTGATAAATACCTAGCTAGCGAATCTTCATCTGCTTCAACAAGCACTGTTGATGAGACAACTATCTGGGGCTTGCTTCAAAATAACTACAAACAGCTCCTTAGCGGGCTTGGCATCACTCTTGCTCTAGCTCTTATCTCATTTGCTATTGCTATTGTTATCGGGATTATCTTCGGTATGTTCAGTGTCAGCCCCTACAAATCTCTTCGTGTGATCTCTGAGATTTTCGTTGACGTTATCCGTGGTATTCCATTGATGATTCTTGCAGCCTTCATCTTCTGGGGAATTCCAAACTTCATCGAGTCGATCACAGGTCAACAAAGTCCAATTAACGACTTTGTAGCTGGTACTATTGCCCTATCTCTCAATGCAGCCGCTTATATCGCTGAAATCGTTCGTGGTGGTATTCAGGCCGTTCCAGTTGGTCAAATGGAAGCCAGCCGAAGCTTGGGTATCTCTTATGGAAAAACCATGCGTAAGATTATCTTGCCACAAGCAACTAAATTGATGTTGCCAAACTTTGTTAACCAATTCGTTATCGCTCTTAAAGATACAACCATCGTATCTGCTATCGGTTTGGTTGAACTCTTCCAAACTGGTAAGATTATCATCGCCCGTAACTACCAAAGTTTCAAGATGTATGCAATCCTTGCTATCTTCTATCTTGTAATTATCACACTTTTGACTAGACTAGCGAAACGCTTAGAAAAGAGGATTCGTTAATGGCAAAATTAAAAATTGATGTAAATGATTTACACAAAAGCTACGGAAAAAATGAAGTTTTAAAAGGAATTACGACCAAGTTCTATGAAGGAGATGTTGTTTGTATCATCGGTCCTTCAGGTTCTGGTAAGTCAACTTTCCTTCGTAGCCTAAATCTTTTAGAAGAAGTTACTAGCGGTCACATCACTGTGAACGGTTATGACTTAACTGAAAAAACAACCAATGTTGACCACGTCCGTGAAAATATCGGAATGGTTTTCCAACACTTCAACCTTTTCCCACACATGTCTGTATTGGACAACATTACCTTTGCTCCTATTGAGCACAAGTTGATGACTAAGGAAGAAGCTGAGAAATTGGGAATGGAGTTGCTTGAAAAAGTTGGACTAGCAGATAAAGCTAATGCTAACCCAGATAGCCTATCAGGTGGTCAAAAACAACGTGTGGCTATCGCTCGTGGACTAGCAATGAATCCAGACATCATGCTCTTTGATGAACCAACTTCTGCCCTTGACCCTGAGATGGTCGGAGACGTACTAAACGTTATGAAGGAATTGGCTGAGCAAGGTATGACCATGATTATCGTAACCCATGAGATGGGATTTGCTCGTCAGGTTGCCAACCGCGTTATCTTTACTGCAGATGGCGAGTTCCTTGAAGACGGAACACCAGATCAAATCTTTGACAACCCACAACACCCACGTCTGAAAGAGTTCTTGGACAAGGTCTTAAACGTTTAAACTTAAACTGTAAGGATTTCCTTGCAGTTTTTTTCTATCTCGTATTGGATTTTTTGATTTTTCGGAAAATTATGTTAGAATTAAGTTTATGAAATGAGGTTTCCTCATACCTAGCAGGACTAGGAATAAAAATAGAAATTAGGTAGCTAGATGTCATCTAAGGTTATTGTTACAATTTTTGGTGCGAGTGGAGACCTGGCTAAACGCAAGCTCTACCCTTCCCTTTTTAGACTATATAAATCCGGCAATCTTTCCGAGCACTTTGCAGTTATTGGCACTGCTCGTCGTCCTTGGAGCAAGGAATATTTTGAATCTGTTGTAGTCGAATCGATCCTTGATTTGGCAGATAGTACCGAACAGGCTCAAGAGTTCGCTAGCCACTTCTACTATCAAAGTCATGATGTCAATGATACGGAACACTACATTGCTTTGCGTCAATTGCAGGCTGAACTAAATGACAAGTACCAAGCTGAACACAACAAGCTCTTCTTCTTGTCTATGGCTCCTCAATTCTTTGGAACTATTGCCAAACACCTTAAGTCTGAAAACATTGTGGATGGTAAAGGCTTTGAACGCTTAATCGTTGAAAAACCATTTGGTACAGATTACGCAACTGCAAGCAAGTTAAATGACGAGCTCCTAGCAACATTTGACGAAGAACAAATTTTCCGTATTGACCATTATCTTGGTAAGGAAATGATCCAAAGCATCTTTGCAGTTCGCTTTGCCAACCTGATTTTTGAAAACGTTTGGAATAAGGACTTTATCGACAATGTTCAAATTACCTTTGCGGAGCGCTTGGGTGTAGAAGAACGTGGTGGCTACTATGACCAATCTGGTGCCCTCCGTGACATGGTACAAAACCATACACTACAACTTCTTTCTCTTCTTGCCATGGACAAGCCAGCAAGCTTCACAAAAGACGAGATTCGTGCTGAAAAGATTAAGGTCTTTAAAAACCTCTATCATCCAACTGATGAAGAACTTAAAGAACACTTTATCCGTGGTCAATACCGTTCAGGTAAGATTGATGGTATGAAATATATCTCTTATCGTAGCGAGCCAAATGTAAATCCGGAATCAACAACAGAAACCTTTGCATCTGGTGCCTTCTTTGTTGATAGCGATCGATTCCGTGGTGTTCCTTTCTTCTTCCGTACTGGTAAACGTCTGACTGAAAAAGGAACTCATGTCAACATCGTCTTTAAACAAATGGACTCTATCTTTGGTGAGCCACTTGCTCCAAACATTTTGACCATCTATATCCAACCAACAGAAGGTTTCTCTCTCAGTCTAAATGGGAAGCAAGTAGGAGAAGAATTCAACTTAGCTCCTAACTCACTTGATTACCGCACAGATGCGACCGCAACTGGTGCTTCTCCAGAACCATACGAGAAATTGATTTATGATGTTCTAAATAACAACTCAACTAACTTTAGCCACTGGGATGAAGTTGGTGCGTCATGGAAATTGATTGACCGTATCGAAGAGCTCTGGGCTGAAAATGGTGCCCCACTTCATGACTATAAAGCTGGAAGCATGGGACCTCAAGCAAGCTTTGACTTACTTGAAAAATTCGATGCCAAATGGACTTGGCAACCAGATATCGCCTATCGTCAAGATGGTCGTTTAGAATAAAAAAATCCTGCAAGTTTGTACCTTGCAGGATTTTTGCTTCTGATTAGATTAAGCCTTCCAAGAGACCTTTCATAAAGTTTTCTGAGTTAAATTCTCCAATATCATCGATTTTTTCACCAAATCCAATCAATTTTACAGGAATGTTGAGTTCTTCTCGAATAGCTAGAACAACACCACCTCGAGCAGTTCCATCAATCTTGGTCAAAACTATTCCTGTCAAAGGGGTAATTTTTGAAAATTCTTTGGCCTGTACAAGAGCGTTTTGACCTGTTGATGCATCAAGTGCCAAGAAGGTTTCATGGGGTGCCTCTGGAACAACACGCTTGATAATACGACCAATCTTTTCCAACTCAGCCATGAGGTTATCCTTATTTTGCAGACGACCAGCGGTGTCAATCATAAGAATATCGATACCTTCAGCTACAGCACGTTCCATGCCATCAAAGACTACACTGGCTGGGTCAGCTTTTTCAGGTCCAGTCACAACTGGAACATCCACACGGCGTCCCCATTCTGCTAGCTGTGCAACTGCACCTGCACGGAAGGTATCTGCCGCAACCAGCATGACCTTCTTACCAGCTTGTTTGTAGCGGTGAGCTAGTTTCCCGATAGAAGTTGTTTTCCCAACACCATTCACACCAACAAAGAGCATGACCGTCAAGCCATCTTGGAAGTGGATGCTTTCATCGTAGTTGCCATCCTTTTCATAAAGCTCAACCAATTTCTCAATAATAACACGGCGTAGTGCATCAGGTTTTTTGGCGTTTTCAAGCTTGGCTTCGTAGCGGAGCTCCTCTGTTAAGTTTGAAGCTACCTGCACACCGACGTCGCTCATGATCAGTAGTTCTTCCAGTTCCTCGAAAAATTCCTCATCAACAGAGCGGAAATTGGCAAAGAAGGCATTCAAACGAGCACCAAATCCTGTGCGAGTTTTCTTAAGACTACGGTCATATTTTTCCTGAACAGTTTCTTCTTCTTGAGGAGTTTCTGCTTCAAGAACTTCAGAATTATTTTCTTCTACAGTCTCTAGGTGCTCAGGATTCTCTTCCACTGAGACTTCTTCTGAGTTTGGCAATTCTTCGACTTGTTGAACTTCTACAACTGGCTCTGAATTCTTATTTTCTTCAGCTGTGTCTTGATTTTCCTCTTCTTGGAGCAGAGCTTCTTCAGAACTTTCAACTTCTGCTTCTTCTTGAGAAACTTCCTCAGCTTCTGTATCTTCAGATAAATCAAGATTTTCCAGAGCTTCTTTTACAACTTCTTCGATTTTAGGTTCTTCTTTTTTTCCGAATAGACGGTCAAATAATCCCATATCTTAGTTCTCCTTTAACACGTATTCTTCGATTGCCCAGGCGACAGCTTCCTCATCATTGGTCATTGGAGTTACCACATTTGCGACTGCCTTGACTTCAGGAACAGCGTTTTGCATGGCAACACCAAGCCCTGCCCATTCAATCATAGAAAGGTCATTGGCTTCATCACCACAGGCCATGACTTGGCTTTGATTGATTCCAAGATGGCTGATTAGTTTTGCCAAACCTGTTGCTTTATGAACATTCTTTGGTGACCACTCTAGCAACATTTCACGTGATTTAAAGATTTCATATTGGTCAAACAATTCTGGAGAAATCTTCTGAATGGCCGCATCCAAGGGTTCTTGAGCAAAGGCAGTCACGCATTTATTGTAGGTCATTTGACTAGATAGGTCTTCAAAGTCAACTGGAACAAAGGTCAAAGCTGGATTGAATTTGGCATACAGACTTTCTTGGTCAGATTGAATTTGATAAACAGTTCCTTCTGAGATGGCATCAAGAGGCAGTGATAATTTCTCTGTTTCCTCATACAAGCGTGCCACATCATCATATGAAAAGACTGTCTTATCAAGGATTTCACCTGTATTTTTCTGAACCAAACCACCATTAAAAGTAATCGTATACTCATCTTCCTGACCGTCAGTCCCTAGCTCATGGAGAAAGAAATCCATGGCTTTTAAAGGGCGACCAGTTGTCAATACGACCTTGATACCACGATCACGCGCAGCTTTCAAGGTTGCCTTGGTGCGATCCGTCAGCCTTTTATCAGTAGTCAGCAAGGTCCCGTCCAAGTCCAATGAAATCAATTTTATATCTGCCATTACAAGCCCTCCATATAAGCTATAACCGACTGGTCCTTATGGTGACCAATCACAGTCTTTGCTAATTCTAAAATTTCTGGTCGTGCATTTTCAGGAGCTACAGGATGTTCCACAACCTGCATCATATGCAAGTCATTTAGATTGTCTCCAAAAGCCATAACCTGATCCATCGTGATACCAAGTTTTTTAACTAATTCAACAATAGCCACTCCCTTATCGACATAGTCCAGAACAATATCAATAGATTCAAAGCCAGTTGTCATGGCCTTAACACCAGGAACATGTTCATTGACCCAATCTTCCCCAGCTTCTAGCGTTTCTTCTGTGAAGTTGGTCGTAAATTTGAAAATAACATCTGTAATATCTTCCAGACTCGCTACTTTTTGGATATTTTCATTATAATGCTGGCTCTCTTTCAAATAGGTCTCATCAACCGTATCTAGCACATAAGAACCTTTTCTCCCCGTCAAGAGCAGTTTATTGATATCTACATAAGGTGACGTTTTCAGCCTTTCAAAAGTCGCCAGATAAAAGTCACGAGACATAGTCGCTTCATACAAGTCCTGACCTTGATACTCTACCAAACTGCCATTTTCCGCAATGAAAATAATGTCATCACGAACATCAGCAAATAATTTTTCTAGAGATAAAAATCCGCGCCCCGAAGCCACCGCAAAGTAAATCCCTTTTTCCTTGTAGGAAACCAAGAGAGACTTGAGGCGGTCCATATCAAAGCGTCCATTCTCATCTAGGAAGGTTCCGTCCATATCCGTTGCTACTAGTTTAATTGTCATCCTTCAATACTTTCTAAATCTTTTAACTTAACCGAAACAATTTTTGAGACACCTGACTCTTGCATGGTCACTCCATAGATGGAATCAGCCGCTGCCATGGTTCCTTTACGGTGGGTTACAACGATAAACTGGCTGTCCTTGTCAAATCGATTGAGGTAATCCCCAAAACGTTTAACATTGGCTTCATCCAGCGCAGCTTCCACCTCATCCAAGATGACAAATGGGATAGTCTTAACTCGAATGATAGAGAAAAGCAAAGCTAGAGCTGACAGAGCTTTTTCACCACCACTCATGAGGTTAAGCGACTGGATTTTCTTACCTGGAGGTTGAACAGAAATCTCAACCCCAGCTGTCAGCAAGTCTCCCTCAGTCAAAATGAGGTCCGCCTGACCTCCACCAAACATCTGTTTGAAGGTCACTTTAAAGGACTCACGAATAGCTTCAAAGGTTGATTTAAAGCGTTCCTTGACCTCATCATTCATCTCTGTGATTGTTTCAAGAAGCAGGTTTTTCGCTGACAAAATATCATCTCTCTGGCTATTTAGGAAATCCAGACGGTTGTGAACTTCTTCGTACTGTTCAATAGCTTCCAAATTGACAGGACCCAGTGAGCGAATAGCCTTCTCTAAATCCTGCACCTCTTGCTCTGCCAGATTGAGGTTTTCCAATTCATGTGCCTTTTCTAGTGCTTCAGTATAGCTAATCTGATACTGGTCTGTTAATTGGCTTTGTAAATGGCGTAAGCGCTCGCTGACCTTTTCTTTCTTGGCTTCAGCACGCGTTTGCTTGCGAATCCACTCCTCATTCTGCTGGCGGGCCTGATCCAAATGACTAGCAATATCATCCAGTTGACCTTCAATATCATCTAATTCAAACTGCTTACGAATCAAACCTTGTTGGAGGTTTGTTTTCTGCATTTTGGCTTCTTCAGCCTGTTGACTGAGCAATTCTGTATCAACTTTCTCAAGATTGTCAACCTTTTCTTGAAGAAGGCGCTGGATTTCCTCTTGTTCGATATCTAAATTGTCCAATTCTTTGCCTAAACGCTCAATATCAGCTACTTCGTAACGTTTTTGCCCTTGCAGTTCTGTCTTAAGCAGGCGAGCTTGTGCTACCTCTTCCTGCAAGTTTTGATAACGTTCTTGGATGGCATTTTTGTTAGACTTAATCTCTTCAATCTCAGCTTCCAGATTTTGCTTATCACTGGCGATTGTAGCAAGGCGCTCTTGGCATTTTTCCTTATCTGCTTGCCAATCTCCCTCAGAAAGACGATTTAATTCCTCTTCTTGGAGTTTCCAAAGAGTTTCCAGTTCCTCAACTTGCTGACTGGTCTGCTGATAAGCAAGGGACAAGCCTTGCTCCTGGATACGAGCCTGCTCTCCCTGAGATTTGATGGCTTCTAACTTTTCTGTCAATGAAACCAGCTCATCTTGCAAGGTCTTCAAACTCACTTCTTCAGAACTCAAGCTTGCTTCTTCTTCAGCAATTTCTTTTTGTAATTGCTCCAGTTCTGGCTTGATGAAAATACTGTTATTTTGGCGATTGGCACCACCCGCATAGGAACCTCCTGTACGAAGCTCTGTCCCATCCAATGTCACCATGCGAACCTGATAACGAACCTGGCGAGCTGCTGCACGCGCATGTTCTACGGTATCAAAGATAGCCGTCGCAGCTAGCAAGTTCTTGAAAATGGCTTCCAGTCTAGTATCGAAAGTAACTAACTCATCTGCCATGCCCAGAAATCCTGGACTTGCAGCAATAGCATCTTGGTTCTGACTAGAAATCGTACGCTCCTTGATCGTTGTCAAAGGAAGAAAGGTTGCACGACCTGCTCTGTTTCGTTTGAGGAAATCAATCGCCTTGGTTGCCGACTCTTCATCTTCTACGATGATATGCTGACTACTGGCTCCAAGCGCAATCTCTAGGGCAGTTTGATAATGCACATCAAAAGTCAGGTGCTCACTGACTGCACCAATAATCCCACCAAGGCGATCTTTTTCTTGGAGAACACTCTTAACACCTGCATAAAAGTTACTATGATTTCTCAGGATATTTTCCAAACTTTGGGCTCTAGCCTGCTTGTTTTTGAGACTATCCAGACGGTCAAAGAGTTGACTTTGTTGAGCTTGATAGGAAGCTTTCTGCTCCTCTTGCTCCTTGGCACAGACTTGGTAGTCGGCCAATAATTTTTGAACTTGCTCCTTGGCAGTTTCAAGCTCCGCCTTTTGCTGCCTAGCTTTCTCTTTAACTGTAGCCAGCTGTTCTTTGAGTTTTTGTAGTTGATCTGCTTGTTTTTGAGAAAGCTGACGACTATTTTCCAACTCATTCTCGATACGGGTCAACTGGTTTGAGACATCGGCTTCTTCCTGTAAAAGCGCCACAAAGCGTTCACGCAAAAGCTCAATCATCTGATCAGGATCATCTGAAAAAGCCAGCAATTCAGCTTCTAAACGATTGAGTTTTTGATTATTTTGGACTAGATTTTCCTCTAAAAGTGCTAAAGAGCTTTCTTTAGCAGATTTTTCTTTGCTGAGTGATTTTCTCTTATCCTCCAAAGCAGCTAAACGAGCTTGTGCTTCCTGTTGATTCAGGGCTACTTGCTCAGATT
This sequence comes from Streptococcus mitis, assembly GCF_047462815.1. Taxonomy (GTDB): domain Bacteria; phylum Bacillota; class Bacilli; order Lactobacillales; family Streptococcaceae; genus Streptococcus; species Streptococcus mitis_DO. The sequence continues at coordinate 62,386 of NZ_JASHFB010000005.1, read as the reverse complement.
CTAATTTCGATAGGGCTAATTTTCTCTCTAAATCACTAATCAGACTGGTCAAATCCATCAAACTGCTTTGATCTTTGGACATTTCAGCCTGTAAATCTTGGCGTTGCTTCTTGAGATTCTGATTTTCCTCTTCTAATTTTTCACGCTTCTGGTAATAGCTCGTCAAGAGTTCCTGAACCTGCGCCAACTCTTCTTCTGTCAACTCTAGTTCAGCCTTATTTTCCTTGATTTGAGCAACCAGCACGTCTAAATAAATAGCCTTGCGTTGACCTTCCAAGTCTAAAAACTTACGAGCATTTTCAGCTTGCTTCTCAAGAGGCTTGATTTGATTGTCCAACTCATAGATAATATCCTCTAAACGGTCTAGATTATCCTGAGTTTGCTGCAGTTTACTCTCAGTTTCTTTTCGACGAGTCTTGTATTTCAAAACTCCAGCAGCCTCTTCAAAAATAGCTCGGCGTTCCTCAGGCTTGGAATTAAAAATCTCCTCAACCTTCCCTTGGGAAATGATGGAGAAGGAATCTCGTCCCAAACCTGTATCCAAGAAAAGATCATGAATATCACGCAGACGGACTTTCTTACCATCAATCTTGTATTCGCTATCTCCACTACGATAGATATGGCGTTCTACTCTGATTTCTTGTCCGGCATCTTTGATAAAACCGTCATGATTATCCAGAGTCACAATTACAGAAGCATAATTGAGCGGTTTGCGACTTTCAGTTCCAGCAAAGATGACATCCGGCATCTTGCCCCCACGGAGACTCTTAACACTTGACTCTCCCAAGGCCCAACGCAGACTTTCTGTAATATTCGACTTTCCAGATCCATTGGGTCCAACGACTGCCGTCACACCTTGGTCAAAGACGACCTTGGTCTTATCAGCAAAAGACTTGAATCCCTGAATTTCGATTTCCTTTAAATACATGAATCCAGCCCTTTCTCAACGGCATTTTTGGCAGCTTCCTGCTCTGCTAATTTCTTAGAGCGACCTTGACCTTGACCAATGCTCTTACCTTCAACCAGAACTTCTACATCAAAAACCTTATCGTGGGCAGGACCCGTTTCAGAAATTACCTGATAACGAATAGCCACATCCCCATTGACTTGAAGTAACTCTTGGAGATGGGTTTTGTAGTCTGTAATCATCTCAAACTCGCCTGCTTCAACCTTAGGAATCATGACTTGATAGATAAATTCCTTGACCTTGGCTACATCCTTATCCAAAAGAAGGGCACCAAGAAAGGCTTCAAAGGCATCACCAAGAATGGTGTCACGATTGCGACCCCCAGACTTTTCTTCCCCTTTACCAAGTTTGATAAACTGGTCAAACTGGCAATCACGCGCAAAGCCAGCCAAACTCTCCTCGCGGACAATCATGGCACGGAGTTTAGACAAGTCCCCTTCAGGCTTTTTAGGATATTTTTTATACAGATACTCTGAAATCAATAACTGTAGAACAGCGTCTCCTAAAAATTCCAAGCGTTCATTGTGTGAAATTTTTAAGAGGCGGTGCTCATTGGCATAACTCGTATGAGTAAAGGCAGTCTCCAGTAAATTTTTGTCTGCAAATTCGATTGCAAAATGGTTCTTTAGTACAGTTTGTAATTCTTTCATACCAACCTCTTTCTAACTGATAACAGTCCTTTTTATTATATCAAAAAAAGCCCCCTGAGTCACTTTAAAACGGGACTGAAGAGGATTTGGGCATTCTTTAGAATATGATTTTCAGTTTTAGGGTTAAACTTGGGACAGAATAAAAAAAGCCCTACTAAAGGCTTTTTAGGATGTTTACATCCACCCTGAGGGAATCGAACCCCCATCTCAAGAACCGGAATCTTACGTGATATCCATTACACTAAGGGTGGAAACTTGTTTTATTATAACAGAAATTTGCTCTAATAACAAGTTTTTTTCTAGTGAGATAGCCCGTCTTAGTGGGAAGCATCCCCATTCCAGATGGAGTTTTTCACGATAACATAATCAACGTGTTTAAGGTCAGCAACCTGACGTCCACCTGCATAAGAAATAGCACTTTGAAGGTCTTGTTCCATCTCAGTTAAAGTGTCTTGCAGATGACCTTTAGCAGGAAGCAAGATACGTTTGCCTTCCACATTTTTGTAAGCACCTTTTTGATATTGTGAGGCTGAACCATAATATTCTTTGAACTGTTCACCATCGACTTCAATCGTTTTCCCTGGACTTTCAATATGTCCTGCAAAGAGGGAACCAATCATGACCATGCTAGCACCGAAGCGGATAGACTTGGCAATATCACCGTGAGTACGAATTCCTCCATCAGCAATAATCGGTTTACGTGCAGCCTTGGCACACCAACGAAGGGCAGCCAATTGCCAACCACCTGTACCAAAACCTGTCTTGACCTTGGTGATACAAACCTTACCTGGACCGATTCCGACCTTAGTAGCATCCGCACCAGCATTTTCCAATTCACGCACAGCTTCTGGTGTTCCCACATTTCCTGCAATGACAAAGGTATCTGGCAATTCTTTCTTGATGTGTTGAATCATAGAAATCACGCTATCCGCATGACCGTGGGCAATGTCAATCGTGATGTACTCAGGAGCATCAGATTTGAGCTGGCTAACGAAATCATACTCATAATCCTTAACACCGACAGAGATAGAAGCAATAAGCCCTTGCTCATGCATGCGCTTAATAAAAGGAATACGTCCTGCCTCATCAAAACGGTGCATAATGTAGAAGTAACCACCTTTAGCCAGTTGCTCTGCTACATTTTCATCCAAAATCGTTTGCATATTAGCTGGCACAACAGGTAGTTTAAAGGTGTGATTTCCTAAAGTGACACTTGTATCCGCTTCTGCACGGCTTTTAATGACACATTTATTTGGAATCAATTGAATATCTTCGTAATCAAAAATTGGAAATTCATTTAACATATAGATGTCTCGTTTCTTTTGTAATGACCTACCTATGCTTGCGCATCTCTACGCCTTTTCCGACGTTTCCTTAATTAATTATAAATCAAAGTACAGATTTTGTCAAATAATTTTATAAATTAAAATATAATGTTCGGATTTTGTTGTATAAATAACAATAAAAAGAGGAGAGATTATTTTCTCCCTACTTCTTTAGTAATATTATTTTTAAAAATTTCTTCGGAGTTTTCCATCATTTCACAAAATTCACTATAGGATGAAGACTTCTGAGGAATTTGGATAGACCATTTCTTTAACAAAGCTCCATAACCTGCTAGCTTTCCTATCTCATTATCAACAACCTTGTCCTTGCTCGGAAAAACAAGACCAGCCTTCTCAGCTTTCAAAATATAAGAATAGGAAATCAGCTGGAATAAGTCCTCACGGTTGATTCCCTTTTCAGTCAATTCCAGTTTTTTATATTTAGTATCTAAGACGATTTTTAACTCTTTATGATAAAAATCTGGATATACTTTTCTTTCACGATTAGAAAATACTGAAATACCGTCCGTCTTATCCTTATTTCTAGGATGTATGAAATCTTTTGGCAACAAGGTATGAACATATTCTTCCCAAAGCCAAGCAACATCAAAGAGAATGCCATGAATTTTTTGATCTTGATACCCTAAGCCGTGCTTTTCTTGGTTTAGGATCATCAGACAAAGTTCTTGTAACTTTCTGTACTCGTGAAAGTATGCATGACGTATAGGTTTAGATTGATTTCCCCGAATAATCTTAGCACGATCAGCTAGTTTATAAGAGGGCGTTACACGCACGATTTCTGCTACATTTTCACGACTAGTCAAGAGATTATCAAGAACCCCTTGCCCAATGCTTTTCTGGTTCTTAATGTATTCAATAGTATGACGGACCAGCTGCATGAGGGGATTATCATAGGTGAACTCTCTCATTGTGTAGGCAATATTTCCCGTGAAAGGAAGATTTTTCTTGAGATGATTTCTTACATCAATCACTCCCTTAACATGACTGTCATTATGAGAAAATCTCTGGTATTCCTTATAAAGACCTTTTCGAATAGCAGCTTGAAGATACTTGGGGAAGAGATACATCAAAAGTTGATAAAGCCTCTCTTCACGAGACAAAGCAACATCTAAACTAGTGAGATTGATATGAAGAACCTTGTGTAAGAGATAATGCAAAAAATGGTCATTACTCTCATCAGAAAAGCGAGAGGAAATCGTTAATCTTTCCTGACCACACCCCAGAAAACCAATCACATTTCCAGTCTTGATTTTCTGATTAACTGTTTCAAAGATTTTTTGGTCCTTCTCTAAGTCAGGAGAATTCTTCAAATCATTTGGAAAAATGAAAATACGTTCATCTTGGGATAGACTTTCCAAGGTTCTATCTAAAAGAAGATTGCTTAGTTTAGGATATTCTTCAACAAATTCTTCTTTAACAATCTTGTGTTGATTATCAGTGATCCGCATCATCGTTTTCATCGTTTTCATCGCCTTCATTGTTATCAGCTACCGCCTGATCTTTTTGCTCATTCTTTGTCAGATCGAATGCTTTTTTCAATGTTTCTAGAGTTTCAGCTTCATCATAAGAACCACGTACATAATCTTCCAAAAGCGGTTGGAGATAATCAGACCAGAGTAATTCATAATCAAATTTTACTTCTTTTAACCTCAGGAAATAACTTGGCCCGATATGATAATGACTGTTTAATTCCTGAACATTTTCAATTGCAGCATTCAAGTTTCTTAGTCGAGTCTTAGCTTCTTCAGCACGCTCACCTAGTTCTTTATCTAGAATATAAAGTTGACTTTCAGCCGTAACTTCAACAAATCGGAAACGACGACGCATAGCAAAATCAAAGGTATCTACTGAACGGTCTATGTCGTTCATAGTCCCGATGATATAGACATTTTCAGGAATATAAAACTTATCATCAGTTTCGTGTAGATTAGCATATTGGGTAGAAACACTTCCCTTTTCGCCACGATAGTCAGAATCAATTGAGAAAAAAAGTTCTCCAAAAATCTTAGAAATCTCACCACGGTTGATTTCATCGATGATGAAGACAAAATTATCTTGACCTCCGGTTTTCTTAGCGTCTCTAGCTTTCTGACAAAACTTCTTAAAAATGCCATCTTGGAGCTTAAACTCAATAGCTCCATCCCCATTTGATACCGGTCTCAACCCCTCTACAAAATCCGTATAATCATAGGAAGGGTGAAACTGTACAAAGCCGATTTGATCTTTATTACCATTTGTTAACTCCACAGCAATTTCTTTAGCAAGGTAAGTTTTTCCCGTACCTGGCGCACCGTGTAGGATAAGATTTGGAGACTTTAATAGAGATTGAGTTAATTGATTACGAAAATTGTTTGATGAATCCATTGTACTATTTTCCATAAAAAGCTTAGAATACTCAAAAAGCATAGTTCCTAATTTCGATGGCTCCAACTCAGGATAAGTTTTGGACACCAGTTCAATTATTTTATGATTTTGCAGATAAGGTCCACCTTGATTTGTCTGAGAAACAAAGTGGCTCCAAAATTCTTTCTGACTATTAATATTTACACCAAAGAAAGGATTTCCCTCAGAATATATACAAAGTAATTTTGTCACCATAGCAGAACGACCAATAAATTCATTTGTTGATCTTTTCATATCAAAAATAGGATTTTCAAAGTTAAAACTAATACCCTCTTTGATAATTTCATGCAAATCTGATTTTAATTTTGAAAATCGCTGATCCAACTCTGAAAGCGGAATGACTTTATTACCTTGATCTTTATAACTCTTTGTTTTTTCATTCCAATAAATCCCGAATTTTGAAGCTGAGCCACCAGAAATTCCAAGAAATAGATTTTTGTATTTTCCCTTCTCAAGAGCGTAGCATAAAGACTTATTTTGCTGTCCCTTTCCTATTACATATTCATCGATTGACATTGTTAAAATCCTATTCAAAGGCCATTCTTGGAGAAACTCTTCTTTTAATTTATCATTAAACTTTTCACCAGCAGTTGCCTTATTTAATAACTCTTCTTTATTTAGACTATACCATTTATAAAAATCTTCTAAACTAACTTTTCTTTTATTCATCAATCTAACCCCTTTTGCTAATGATGTTTAAATATTAGCATTACTTATTAACATATATTTTATAAATAGAATACCATATTCTATAGAAAAAGAAAAGAATTTCTAAAGAAAAAGCCCAGAGTTAGGAGCTTCAATCTCTCTTAACACTAGACTTCTTTTCAAGATTAATAATACTCACCCTGACGGTAGTCCCATGAGTTAAAGGTGTCTGACAGATGCATCATGATTTTATCGATGTCAAGGCCTTTACGGATAACCACTGGAGCTGGTGAAGTTGAACGTGCTCCTCCTTGTTCAGGGATGAGTTTGCCGTCTTTATCAACCATAGAGACCATCACACCTTGCTCGTAGCGTGTTTCAATCGTTTTGTCTGGTTGGATTGATGCCACGTAGTCGTCTGCCTCGATAACAAGGTCCACTGCTCCCTCGATACGTTCTCCGATTCCTTCAACCTTACCACGATTTCCTTTTCCAGAAGGATTTGCAGATGAAGCGTAGACCATTTTTCCTTCTTCCCAGAGTTTGGCAGCTAATTGTTCACCAGCTTTACCAAACTTGATGACAAAACAGCTCGTTCCACGCACGTCAGTCATGAGTTCTTCACGACCATCACCATATGCTTTCAATTTTTCAAAGGCTTCTGGCTTCCATGGAAGGATACAACCAAGAAGAATATCTTCGTCCCAATGTTTTTGATAGAAGGCTTCAATTTCTGGGTTGAGTTGTGCCAAAGTGCGAAGCTCATCCATACTACCACAGAGGACTACACCGGGTTTATTACGATTACGCTCTTTAGCTTCAAATTTGCGTTCAAGGCCTGCCTTATCGCTAGTCATGATGATGTAACCAACTTTTGTAGGGCAAACGATACATCCGCCCTCACCTTTTAAAATGTCATAGCCTTCTTGTGAAAGTGTTCCGTCCCATTGAATGTGTTTTGTCATAGTTCTATTTCCTTTTCTATTTTTTTCTTCTAATCCTGCCAGTAGGCTGGTCGTTGTTTTTCATAAGCAGCAATCAAATCTTCATACTGCATGGTAATACCGATATCATCCAAACCATTTAAGAGCTTGTGTTTCCATTCGCTATCAATTTCAAAGGAGAATTCTCCAACTGGTGAGATGATTTTTTGTTGTTCCAAGTCCACAGTTACCTGGTCGGTTGGTTTTAGCTGGGCTAGTTTCTCTCTAACCTCTCTAGGCTGAACAATAGGTAACATGCTATTATTGAGTTCATTATTGTAATGAATGTCACCGAAAGACCCTGCAATCACAACCTTAAAACCATAGTCTGCTAAGGCCCAAGCTGCGTGTTCTCTCGAAGAACCTGCCCCAAAGTTATTCCCTGAGATGAGGATAGTTGCTTTACGGTATTCAGGTCTGTTAAAGACAAAGTCTGGATCCTCAGTATACTTGTCATCCAAATAACGCCAAGCATACATGAGGTACTTACCAAAGCCTTTTTTATCAATTAACTTGAGAAACTGCTTAGGTAGGATTTGATCGGTATCGATGTTATCATTCATGAGAGGAACGGTCGTTCCTGTATAAACTGTAAATTTCTCCATATCCTCTCCTTACTGGGCTTCTGGCATTTGCCGAACATCTACAAAGCGCCCTGCGATAGCTGCCGCAGCTGCCATGGCTGGACTGCAGAGGTGGGTCTTAGCACCAAAGCCCTGTCTGTCTTCAAAGTTGCGGTTGCTGGTCGAAGCGCAGTGGACACCATCAGGAACCTTGTCCGGATTCATTCCTAGGCACATAGAACAACCTGGGTCTCTCCACTCAAAGCCAGCATCTATGAAAACCTTATCCAAACCCAACTTCTCAGCAGCTCGTTTGACAGGACGAGAGCCCGGAACCACGATAGCCGTTAAGTTAGGTGCTATTTTCTTCCCTTCGACAAATCGCGCAGCCAGTTGCAAGTCGCTGAGACGAGCATTTGTACAAGAACCGATAAAGATATAGCCTAGTTCAATATCAGCTGGCTTTTGACCAGGTTCTAAATCCATGTAATTGTAAGCTCGTTCATCATTCATATCCTTAATTTCTGGGAAACTACTGTCAAAGTCAACCCCCATAGCAGGGTTTGTTCCCCAAGTCACCATAGGAGCAAGATCTGAGACATCCATCTGGATAACCTTATCGTAAACAGCATCATCATCACTGACAATTGTTTTCCAATCAGACACAGCCTCTTCAAAGTCCTCTGGAATACACTCGCGACCTTTGAGATAATCATAGGTGGTTTGATCCGGATTCATGATTCCCATCTTAGAACCAAACTCGATGGACATATTGCAGATGGTCATTCGCTCTTCCATGCTCAGTGCAGCAATCGCTTGTCCCCGATATTCCACCACATAGCCAACACCACAGGCAACGCCGTACTTGGCAATCAAGGCGAGAATGTAATCCTTGGAATAAACTCCTTTTTGAGGGACACCAGTGAATTCTACCAGCATTTTCTTGGGTTTGACCTGCCAGAGTGTCTGGGTAGCGAAGACATGCTCAACCTCACTAGTCCCAATCCCAAAGGCGATGGCTCCAAAAGCTCCGTGAGTAGCCGTATGACTGTCTCCACATACGATGAATTTTCCTGGTTGGGTCCGTCCTGTCTCTGGACCAACCATATGAACGATCCCCTGTTTTTCAGAACCGTGGGCCGCATGTTCAATCCCAAACTCCTCAACATTTTCAGCCAGCTTATCAATTTGAGCCTTAGAAATCACATCTCGAATATCGTAGATATTGACTGTCGGGACATTGTGGTCAAAGGTTCCAAATGTCAATTCTGGTCGTCTCAATCTACGACCTGCATCTCGTAATCCTTGAAAAGCCTGAGGGCTGGTCACTTCATGAATATAGTGCTGATCCACATACATGAGTTGGGGCTGCCCCTCTTCTCCTGTGATGACATGACGGTCCCATAATTTATCAAAAATCGATTTTCCTGCCATCCATTACCTCCAAATAAAATATAAGGCTACTAGTGTAGTCACCATCCCGAGAAACCAAACTGTTTTAAAATACCATTTTCGAGTCTTGTGGTGAAAGATGATTCCTGCCAAACAGGCACCAAAACCACCACAAGTAAAGGCTAAAATGAGTAAGATTTTCTCTGGGATGCGCCAAACTCTTCTCCTTGCCTTAGATTTGTCAATGCCATAAATCAAGAAAACCATGACATTCCAAATCAAAAGGACTAGAGTAATTCTTTCGTCTAACTTCATAACCTTGCAATAATAGCTTCTGTCATTTCCTTAGTCGAAGCCTGTCCACCTATATCTCTTGTTAAAATGCCAGCCGCTAAACTAGCTTCAACAGCACGCTCAATACGCTCTGCATCCTCATAACGACCAAAACTATCTCTCAACATCATGGCCACTGATAAAATCATGGAGATAGGATTTGCAATGCCTTGACCAGCAATATCAGGTGCTGAACCGTGAATAGGTTCATAGAGACTTGGTCCATTTTCAGAATGACTGGCTGATGGCATAACTCCAAGTGTGCCAGATAGAACGCTTGATTCATCCGAGAGAATATCTCCGAAAAGATTTTCTGTCACGATGACATCAAACTTAGCAGGATTGGTAATCATGAGCATGGCAGCTGAGTCCACCAACTGGTGCTCCAAGGTTACATCTGGAAAATCCTGTGATACCTTCTCAGCTACTTTCCGCCAGAGTTTTGATGTCGCTAGAACATTTTGCTTATCGATACTAGTAACGATTTTTCTGCGATTTCTTGCAATTTCAAAGGCCTTGCGAATAATCCGCTCTACTTCCTCATAGCTATAGTCGTTGATATCACGCGCTTTGCGCTCTTCAAGGATATGATCTCCAAAGTAAATCCCGCCTGTCAACTCACGCACCACGACAAAGTCTACACCAGCAATTCGTTCTGATTTTAGTGGTGACAAATGCTTGAGACTGTCAAAGATTTTTACAGGGCGAATATTAGCATAGAGATTGAGTTCCTTACGGAGAGCTAGCAAGCCTTGTTCAGGCCGAACCGTTGCACTATCATACTGGGGACTACCGATAGCCGCTAAAAGAATAGCATCTGCTTCACGACATACCTTGAGGGTTTCATCAGGTAAGGGATGCCCTGCTGCATCGATACCTGCACCTCCAAAAGGTCGTTTGTCTATTTCATAGTCAAAGCCTGTTTTTTCAGCTAGAGCCTCCAGAACTTCTAAACCGGCCTCCATGATTTCTGGGCCGATTCCATCCCCTGCTAGAGCTACTATTTTCTTTGTCATAGCCTTCTCCTTTACACACTAGGCATATCTCGATAGGAAACACTGCGTCCCATCTCACCAGCATTTTCTTTTTGAACAAAGGTATTAGCGTTTATATAGGCAATAGCCGAAGCCTTCAACACATCGAAATCAAGGCCTGCTGCATTAAAGATGGTTTCTGTATCTCTATTTTCAACAGTGACCAAGACCCGAGCTTGGGCATCGATTCCATCCGTCACCGCATCGATAGTGTAAGACACCAAGCGAACGGATTGATTGAAGAATTTGTCAATAGCGTTGAAGATAGCCTCAACAGAACCTTGCCCTGTCGCATTAAATTCGACTTTCTCACCATCCATATTAGCCAGGCTAACGAGCGCTTCAATGTCATTATCTGCATGAGTTTGAAGTTGTAAATCATCAAAGTGGAATCCTTCTGGGTTTTCAACCATGGTTCCAGCTACCAGAGCACGAATATCTGCATCTGTGATTTCTTGTTTCTTGTCGGCCAGTGCCTTGAACTTAGAGAAGAGTGGTTTGATGTCCTCTTCTGTAAAGTCTAGGGCCAATTCTCTTAGTTTCTCGACAAAGGCATGGCGACCAGACAATTTTCCAAGTGGGAGGCTATTACTCTTGACACCGACCAATTCAGGAGTGATGATTTCATAGGTAAGAGGATTTTTAAGAACTCCGTCTTGGTGAATACCAGATTCGTGAGAAAAGGCATTGCCACCGACCACAGCCTTGTTTTTAGGAACTGGAATTCCTGAGAAGCGAGAAACCATTTCTGACGTATTGATGGTTTCATTTAAAACAATACTAGTTTCTGCTTGATAGTAATCTTGGCGAATATTGAGAGCCACTGCTATTTCTTCCAAAGCAGCATTTCCAGCTCGCTCCCCAATACCGTTGATAGTTCCTTCAACACGTCCTGCCCCATTCTTGACGGCAGCAAGGCTATTAGCCACTGCCATTCCAAGATCATCATGACAGTGAGGCGAATAGATGATCTGGCGATCCGTCTTGACATTCTCAATCAGGTATTTGAAGATGGCTCCATATTCCTCTGGTATGGTAAATCCTACCGTATCAGGAATATTGATATAAGACGCCCCTGCATCAACCGCTGTTTGAACAACTTGCAAGAGGAAATCCAACTCTGTTCTGGTCGCATCTTCAGGAGAGAATTCGACCACTTCAAACTTAGAACGGGCATAAGAAACATGCTCCTTAATAGCTTCCAAAATCTCTTCCTTGCTCTTATTGAGCTTATACTTTCGGTGAATCGGACTGGTAGCAATAAAGACGTGAACCTGTGGATACTTGGCGTCCTTGAGGGCCTCATAACAAGCATCGATATCAGACTTGACAGAGCGTGCCAAACCAGTCACCGCTGTTTTCTTCAAGACCTTAGCAATCTCCTGCACTGCTGTGAATGAATCAGGACTCGCCGCCGGAAAACCAGCTTCAATGGCTGAAATACCCCATTTCTCCAGCTGCCTTGCAATGGCAATTTTTTCCTTGATTGAAAAATTAACGCCCGGTGTCTGCTCTCCATCCCGAAGGCTGGTATCTAGAAATTCAACTGTTCTCATAAGATTTCCCCTTTTCCAAATGTGGTTTTAAAAAAACATCTCGCTCAGAAGTCCAAGCGAGATGTTGATTCACTCCCGCTTGGTAAGCCAAACAGGACTAATGCTTTTTGCACTAGCCCGAGTACCTCAACAACAAAGCAAATTGATTAAACTTAGCTGTTCTCATGTTTGACTTTCTCCTTCGTTTGATATCTTGTTTAGTATTTTAGCACAGGAAAAAGCACTTGTCAAGAAAAAATCAAATATTTTCTGAAAATTTCTTCAGTATAGAATATTTAGCTAATTGAAAATTATTGAAAATCCTTGAAATGTTTCATTTTTTAGAAGTTAAATTCCAACTTTTTTCTATCAATTCCAGTACTTCTTCATCTGATAAAGTATCATCAAGCGCCACACTAATCCAGTAGCGTTTATTCATATGAAAGGCTGGATAAATTCCCTTTTTTGAAAGTAAGTCAGCTACTTGGTCATGCTTGAGGTTGACTGCTTCCACCTGTCCTTCTCTGCCCTTTTCCAGCTTATCCCAAGAAATTTTCATCAAGACGGCATACCACTTTTGATTCCCTTCATGACGTAATACTGCTGTATCAGGAGATTTCTCCCACAGATACTCCAACTGATTTCCATACTTTTCCTGAACCTGAACCATGATACGCTTAGTCTGAGGACAGATAAAATCCTGCACATCAAAGCAAACCTTCCGAATATGGTAAAGAATCTCCAAACAAGCCTCACGGACACTTCCTACAAAACTTCCCCTCATACTTTCCATATGAACTTGAGGATAGAGGTCACCCATTTCCTGATCAAAGACCTGAAAATTCACATTATCAGCAGTGATGGACACAGTCATGACAAAATCACCCTGCAAAATCATGCAGCTATAAGTCCAAACTCCACTACTTTCTACAAAACCATAGGCACGAGCCTTTTCTTGATTAAACTGATAGGATTTAAAAATTTCAAACATAAGTTAAAACTGCTACCCAAAGCTAGCAGTTCCTTTCTATTTTTTAAAAGACAACCTTGGTTCCATGCAATTGTGTCACACCTAGCTGATCGATAAAGATTTGACGGTTGTCCAAGTCAATCCCTCCACCTGGTAGAATTTCAATTTTACCTTTAGCATGTTCCAAAATTCTGTGATAGTGAGCAAAACGTTTCTCTAGTAAATCTCCAGACACACCAGCACGAGTTAGGATACGAGTAACTCCAGCTTGACTAAGCCAGTCAATAGCTTCCAGTTGATCATCATCACTCAATTCATCAAAGGCCATGTGAAAGACAATTTCCATCCCTTTTGATACCGCAATTAACTTTTCAAGATTAGGCTTATCCAACTTCTTCTCACCAGTTAAAGCCCCAAATACAACTCCTTGACTTCCAGCCTGCGCAGTCAATCGAATGTCTTCTAGCATGATTGCAATTTCCATATCATTATAGACAAAGTCACCACCACGTGGCCGAATCATGGTCATGATAGTCGTATTGTAGTTAGCTGCCAATTCAACCGCCGCCTTGGTCACTCCATAGCCAGGAGTTGTCCCACCAACTGCTAGATTATCACAAAGTTCGATCCGTCGAGCTCCAGCTTCCATCGCTTTTTCAAGCAAGGTCACATTTTCAGCACAAAATTCGTAAATCATTTGATTCTCCTTGAGTATTACTTTGAATTTATTATATCATATTGTTGTGAATATGCTTTCATTTTTATCAAGGGAAATAGTTACAAATTTTACTTATTCTTTGTCTGGAATGACCTTGAAGAGATAATAGGTGATAAAGATGGTCAAGGCTCCTAGACCGATTTTGACCGGTAAAAGAGGAGCAAAATAAATAGAAATCCCCATCAAGATGTAGATAGATACGATGATTTTTTTCTTTCGTTCACGGGCAATAGACTTAGTCTCGCGAAAATCAGCTACATATGCTTGATAGAGCTTGGTATGATACAACCAATCTTCGAAGCGCTTGGAACTTCTGGAGAAACAAGCAATAGACAACAAAAGGAAAGGCGTTGTCGGCAACAAGGGTAAAACAACCCCAACAATAGCCAAGGCCAGTGATAAAAAACCAATAATTAGATAGATAATACGCATAACTTCTCCTAGTTAATACTCTTAGAAAATCTCTTCAAACCGCGTCAACGTCGCCTTGACGTAGGTATGGTTCCTGACTTCGTCAGTCTTATCTGCAACCTCAAAGCAGTGCTTTGAGCAACCTGCGGTTAGTTTCCTAGTTTGCTCTTTGATTTTCATTGAGTATAAAATAATCTTCTTCTAGTTTCGCATAAAATGATGAATTTTGTCAAGCTCTAACCAAAAAGAGCCTGAAATTAACTTTCAGGACTCTCCTCTTATTTAATCTTTTCTTCTTCGTAGTCACCCTTGCTACAAACAACCTGCTTGCCACCACCACGGACTTTTTTCTCCATGAGGAAGTTGCCACATTTTGGACAGTCACGACCAACAGGCTTGTCCCAAGAAGTAAATTCACATTCTGGATAGCGATTGCAACCATAGAAAAGGCGATTACGTTTTGTTTTACGCTCAATGATTTGTCCCTGATGACAACTTGGACACTCAACACCGATTTCTTTCACGATTGCTTGGGTATGGCGACAATCTGGGAAATTGCTACAAGCATAGAACTTACCAAAACGACCAAGTTTAATGACCATTGGACTGCCACACACTTCACAGTCAAATCCAGCTGGTTCATCCTTGATCTGGATTTTCTCCATTTCTTCTTCAGCCTTGGCAACCTCTTTAGAGAAAGGTTTGTAAAAGGCATCAATGACACGTTGCCACTGCTCTTTTCCGACTTCGACATCATCCAGCTTGCCTTCCATTTCAGCTGTGAAGGTCACGTTTACGATATCTGGGAAATATTCAACGATGAGCTTGTTAACAATTTCTCCCAACTCTGTTGGTTCAAAACGTTTGGCTGCAAGGCGAACATAATAACGTTTCTGAATAGTTTCAATGGTTGGTGCGTAGGTTGACGGACGACCAACCCCATTTTCCTCCAAGGTCTTGATCAGTGTCGCTTCAGAATAACGAGCAGGCGGTTGAGTGAAATGTTGCTCTGGTTTGCTATTCACCTGCTTAACCACATCTCCAACAGCCATATCTGGTAACATCTTATTCTTGTCAGAATCGTTATAAATGGCAAGATAACCATCAAACTTAACCTGACTACCATTGGCAGCAAATTGAACCCCATTTTGAGACAATTTAACAGCCATAGTATCAAAGACAGCAGCTGTCATCTGGCTAGCCACAAAACGATTCCAGATAAGAGTATAAAGCTTAAGCTGATCCTTGTCCAGATACTTAGCAATACTTTCAGGTGTATTAAAGACGCTTGACGGACGTATAGCCTCGTGGGCATCCTGAGCACCTGATGCGTTTTTGACCTTGCTACCATGCTTAGAATACTTGCTACCAAAACGATCCGTAATGAAACTTGCTGCTTCATTTTGCGCTACAGGACTGATGCGGGTCGAATCGGTACGCATATAGGTAATCAAACCTTGCACACCAGAACCAATATTAATCCCTTCATAAAGCTGTTGGGCAACCATCATGGTCTTTCGAGTACGGAAATTGATTTTATTAGCAGCATCCATCTGCATAGATGAGGTGGTATAGGGTAATGGAGCATTGCGTTTGCGCTCTTTCTTATCCACCTGATCTACTGAAAAATCTTTACTGGTCAGACGAGACAAGACTTCCTTAACCTCATCATTGCTAGTCAGTTTCAGCTTTTTGCCATCTACTCCATAGAAGGAAGCCTGGAATTGCTTGGTTCCCTTTTTAAAGACAGCATCAATTGTCCAATATTCTTCTGGTTGGAAGGCATTAATTTCATTCTCACGGTCAATGATGAGTTTAAGGGCAATGGACTGGACGCGCCCTGCTGACAAGCCCTTCTTGACCTTCTTCCACAAAATAGGCGAAATCGAATAGCCTACCAAGCGGTCTAGGACACGACGAGCCTGTTGGGCATCGACCAAGTCCATATCAATCTTACGAGGTTCTTTAAAAGCATTTTTGACCGCATCCTTGGTGATTTCATTGAAGACCACACGGTTAGCATCATTTTCATCTAAGTTGAGAATGTGAGCCAAATGCCAAGAAATCGCTTCTCCTTCACGGTCCGGGTCACTCGCCAGAAAGACTTTATTAGCTTTTTTGGCTTCTTTTTTCAAGTCATTAATGAGAGGACCTTTTCCTCGAATATTGATATATTGCGGTTCATAATTATTTTCAATATCGACGGACATACTGGATTTCTTCAAATCCCGAATATGCCCGACACTGGCTAAAACCTTGTAGTTTCTGCCTAGGTATTTTTCAATCGTCTTAGCCTTAGCAGGCGACTCCACGATTACTAGATTTTTTTTAACTGTTGATTTTTTCTTTTTTGTTGCCGTAGCCACAGTATCACACCTTTTCAAAGTAATAAACTTTATAAAGTGTAAACCATTTTGCCATAACTGTCAAGACTTAGCTCCTATATATAGAAGAAAAGTTTGTCTAGTAAGCGGACTTTCTTCTTATACTCAATGAAAATCAAAGAGCAAACTAGGAAGCTAGCCGCAGGTTGCTCAAAACACTGTTTTGAGGTTGCAGATGGAAGCTGACGTGGTTTGAAGAGATTTTCGAAGAGTATTAAAATTCAAATTCTGCAAGAACATCCTGCCCACTGGTGACCAATTTTGCACCTTCTTGAATCAAATGATGGCAACCGTCTGATAGTCCATCTAAAATGCTACCAGGAATAGCAAAGACATCGCGCCCTTCTTCCATTGCTCGTTCACAGGTAATGAGACTGCCTGAGCGCATCTTAGCCTCTGCTACAATCACGCCACGACAAAGTCCAGCAATGATGCGATTACGGGCAGGAAAATGAAATTTCAGAGGTTGTTCTCCAGGTCCATATTCACTGAGAACCAGATGATCATTGCCGATGTAGTCTTGCAAGCGTTTATTGGCTTTAGGATAAAATACATCCAGACCTGTTCCAATCACTGCAATGGTTTTTCCGCCATTCTGAAGAGCTGCCATATGAGCTGCTGTGTCAATGCCCTTGGCTAATCCACTGACGATAACCAGTTCATTTTCCAAGCCTTGAATGACTTTTTCAACTGACTTAGCTCCCTGTTTGCTACAAGCACGACTGCCCACGACTGCTACCTTCGGGAATTTCAAGAGGTCAAGATTTCCCTTGTAAAATAAAAGTACAGGCGCATCATATATTTCACTCAAATCCCAAGGGTAACAGTCATCTAAAATAGAGAAAGATGGAAATTTTTGAAACTCCTTCTCCAAATGCTTATCGTCTATCTGAAAATAACGTTCCATAAAAACAGCTGGATTTCTGCAACCTGATATATCTGCAATATCACCCAACAAAAGCTCCTGATCAACATTTTCACCATATTCTAGGACCTTCAAAACCTGTTGATTGGTCAAACCTGATTTTTTTAACTTATAGATTTCATAGTTTGTGATTTTCATAAATAACTCCATTTCTTTTTCTACTCATCTATTCTATTCGTAAAAAATCAAAAAAAACATCCGACTATTTTAGCCAGATGTTGGAATCTTTAATTTTCGTTTTTAAGAATTTCTTCTAATTTATGATAATCTTGGACACTATCGATTTCATAGATGCTATTGCCTTCTAATTCTTCAACATAGACATCTAGCTCTTTGATGTTATCCTTAACCATATTGTCCCAGTAGAGATCAACAAATTCGCCACTTGCATAAGCCTTATCGATAAAGCTGACAATCTTTTCTGCAGTTGGAGCATCCCAGAAGGATACACCACTAAGGATGCGACCTGCCTTACTATCAACAGTAATATCTTGAACCTTGTAGTCATCTCCATAGACCAAGAACCATTCGTTGGTACAATCTTCACGATAAACACTAAAATAAGTCGAACGAGTCAAATCATTGCGGAACATATTTTTAAAGAGATAGTTATCGGCATCAATAACATAGCTGTTGGCCAATTCTTCTTTTACAAGATAGAGGGAGTAAAAGTTATTGTAGTCAGCGTATTTATCATTGAAAACGAGGCGAACACCGTATTTCTCTTTCAAGTAATCGAATTGTTCTTTAAGATAACCGACAATGATGATGATATCATGGATTCCCTTTTCTTTGAGAAACTCAATTTGGTATTCAATCAAAGGTTTTTGATTAACCTGAACCAAGGCTTTAGGGGTATTTTCAGTCATAGGACGCAAGCGAGTTCCCAAGCCCGCTGCTAAGATAATGGCTTTCACACGAATCTCCTTTATTCTTTAATAATAATATAAACTCCAGCAATGACGACAAGTGACGTAATAATGGTCAGCATATCTAGCGGTGCACCCAAGAAAACAACTGCAAACAAGACTGTCCAAACTACATAACTCACATTCAAGCCTGTAGCCTTGGCTGGTTGCAAGCGATTGATAGCGATATAATAAGCCAAGTAGGAAATCATATCAAAGGCCGCAAAGACAATCATGAGACCTAGCAATTGTCCATTTGCTACTTCTGTAAATGACTGATGAGAGAAGAGCACAATCACAAGATAGGACAAGAATGAAGTCACTTGACGGATTAAGAGAGCTTCGATTTCACTCAATTCACTTTCCATGGCAAAGGAGCTAAGAACACTCTCACTTCCCCATGCAATAGCACAAATCAAAGCACAGAGAATCCCAATGTAGAAGGAATTGACCTGTTCAACCTTATAGGTCTGAGCAATTATCCCTCCAATAATCAAGACAATCCCAAACACAGTATTTTTCGAAATCTTGTGCTTCAAAAAGAAGAAAGCCAATAAAACTGAAATCGCAGGGTAAATAGCCGATACAGATGAAGCTAAGGAACTTCCGATATACTTAACCGCATAAAGATTGGCCTGCATACCGATAGGGCCTGCTAGCAAGGCTCCGATGATAACACTAACATTGCGAATATTTAAGAAAATTGAGAGACGAACTTTTCCTTCTTTTACCAAGAGAAAAGCTAGTAAGATAAAGATACTCAAGAAATCGTGAGCAGCGGCCACCACAAAGGGCGACAAATCTGTAAAAATCGAAAAGATATAAGCACTAATCGTTAGACCTAAACCCCAGAAAATACCTGAGAGTAGACCAAAAGAAACTCCATTTTTATTTTTCATCTGAACCTCCATAATATGACAAACCTTTAACAGCTCTTTGGTAACGACTCACACCATAGTCACCAAAATCTGCACCTTGCTCTTCTTTGTAGACTGTCCATAGACTCCAAATAGCATCTTGCAAAATTTTATAGATTGCAATCTTTTCACGAGAAACAGGTGTTTGCTCACTCTCATAGTGAGACAAGAAGTCTTCTTCCTCTTGACGAGTGAATTCAGACTCTAAAAAGAGGGCAGCCAAATCCCACATTGGATCGTTCATTGATGAATATTCCCAGTCAATCAGATAAAGTCGTCCTTGTGGTGACTCGATAAAGTTTTCAGGCACCAAATCGATATGACAAGATTTTCTATCAACACCTAAGTCAGCCAGTCTTTTCTCTAAGGAGAAGACTTCTTCTCGAACAGCTTCATAGTTGGCATAAGGGATTTTTTCCTCAATCAAGGATTCGTATTTTTTGATTTCTTCAAAAGGAGCAAATTCTCCTCTTAATTCCTTGCCAGACGCATGAATGGTTTGTAATATTGGAGCAATTTTATCAAATTTAGTCTTGATTGTATTTGAATCAAGCGTGATTGCAGATTCGATATACTCATTTACTTTGATACCAGCTTCAATATCAAAAAGATAATTTTTTACATCTAAGTCTAAATCCTTTAGTAGTTCAAGATTGTACTTTTCATCTTGACGATTGATCAGCTTTTCTGTCCCTTTACCAAAGAACTTAACGATGTATTGCTTATTTGTTGTTTTGACCAAATAGTTTTGATTGGTCATTCCCCCCAGTTGTTCAACACTGAGGACTTCCTCTTCTTCACTAAGTAGGGAAGAAATTTTCTCTTTAATGATTTTCTCCACAATTAACCTCCAGTTCTTATACTTCCCACTTAAACACAGTTTTAAAGGCTGTATTTAAATCGGTAGCAAAGACACGGTGAATATCTTTAATTTCTCTTACAGGTTCTTCTAGATAAAGGATATTTTTAAGACGATTAGCGAATTTCTTAACTTCCATCATTTGAATCGCATTTTCAAAATCAATGCGACCAGAACGAGAGGAACCAACCAAGAGCAAGCCTTTTTCTAAGGCATCGCGTGTATTGATGTTGACTTTATACTCACTAACTCCCATCATGAGAATCGTTCCCTGAGGACGAATGTAGCGAATCAAATCATTAATAGCTGGTCCAGTACCATCACCACCACAACACTCAAAAGCATGATCAAAGGTCAAATCCTCAGGAATATTGTCAGTAATATAGCATTCTTTGGCAAATGAAAAGAGTTCCAACTTTTCCCAATGACGACCAATAACCACAATCTCTGCTTCTGGCAAAGTATAATTGATAATATTGGCAACTACAAAAGCTAAACTTCCATCTCCGATAACGGCGATTCGGTCACGCCTGCTATGAGCAAGGGTCAATAAGCGATTCATGGCATGCATGCCGACACTGACGAACTCTGTAATCGCTGCAACCGTGTCTTCAATAGCATCATAAGCCACCACACGGTCTTTAGGGAGAGAAACAAACTCTCTCATAAAGCCATCAAATCCACTAGACAAGAAATGGGTCCCTGTCATGTAGTTCTCATAGAATTCTTCATCGCTCTGCATAGGAGGCTGATTAGGAATCATAACAACTTTTTGCCCAACCTCGTAGGTTCCTGTCGGGTCAGAAATAACGGTTCCACATGACTCGTGAATCATTGCCATTGGAAGCTTTTTATTCAAAATCTTGGGATCACGTTTTCCTTGGTAGTAACGCTGATCCGCATGACAGACCGCCATGTAGTTGGGACGGATAAGGATATGATTCTCTTGTTCAATAGCCTCTTCCTGGTATTTGACATTGATAAACTTAGGCTTAGTTAGTTGATAAAGTTGATTAATTATTTCACTAGTCTTTCTCAATCATACTTTTTACAATCTTCAAATCTGTTACTGTTGTAACTTCAGATTTGAAGATTCACCCTTGGCTAAGGCCACATCTTTTCCTTTGATAACAAAGATTTTACATGCATATGTCAAGATTTCCTTCTCTTCAGCAGAGAGAGAACCGTAAAGGTCCATGAAGTCCTTGCAACGGAATGTTTGAGGTGTTTGTCCTTGATAAAGGTGAGCACGATTTGGAATATCTGTAATGAATTGACCATTGGTACTTTCAACGATAGTATCAACAGCTTCTACCACTGTGTCCACTGCGTCATGATCTTGACAAAGTTTGATATTGTCTTGAATCATGCGAAGTGTAATAAATGGACGAACAGAATCGTGGGTAACAACGATATCCTCTGGCGTAAGCAGACGATAAGCATCAATGGCTTCAATGATTTTTTCAATACTTGTATTGCGGTCAGCACCACCCTTTGTAATGATGATACGTTCCTTATGAAGAGGCAGATATTTATCTACAAGATCTTCTGCATGAGAAACCCAGTCTCCATGAACCCCAACCACAATTTTTTCAATGCTTGGTTCCAAGACAAATTTTTCAATTGTATGAATCAAAATAGGTCGATCACCTAGCTCTAAAAATTGTTTTGGCAAGTTACTGATTCCCATGCGTGTGCCAGTTCCACCGGCAAGAATTCCTGCATAAATCATCTATTTTCTCCTTTGTCTTACTAAAAAAACTTATTCTCTCTATTATACCACAATCTAGCCCTATCATGAAAGAAATACCGAACCTCCCGTTCTAGAATAGGAGGGTTAAGCAGTTCTATTATTCAAAGAAACTAGTCCATTTCTAGTAATAACTAGGAATTCTGTAGTCATTACTAATAAATGGCTGTGAAATTTTAGAGTTCTTCAGAATAATATAGTTTCCTTAAAAAAAACTTAAAATTAATATTTGAAACTTCAAAGTGATTACTTGACTTATACTCAATGAAAATCAAAAAGCAAACTAGGAAGCTAGCCGTAAGCTGTACTTGAGTACGGTAAGGCGACGCTGACGTGGTTTGAATTTGATTTTCGAAGAGTATTACTGCCCTTCATTTCTTATTAGCTGACTTTATGATATAATGAAAAATGAGGTAAATTGAATGAAAAGTATAAAATTAAATGCTCTATCTTATATGGGAATTCGTGTCTTAAATATTATTTTTCCCATCCTAACTGGAACCTATGTCGCGCGTGTCTTGGACCGTACTGACTATGGTTACTTCAACTCAGTTGACACTATTTTGTCATTTTTCTTGCCCTTTGCGACTTATGGGGTCTATAACTACGGTTTACGAGCCATCAGTAATGTCAAGGATAACAAAAAAGATCTGAATAGAATGTACTGACCCCAAAAAGTTGGACAAATAATTATTGAAAGGATTTAGTTCTGTACTGCACAGGACTAAGTCCTTTTAGTTTGATTTTAATTCTTTTATTGTTGTAGTAATTGATATAGTCTACAATGGCTTGTTCCAATTGCTTAAGCGACTGAAACGACTTCTCATAGCCGTAAAACATTTCGGATTTTAAAATGCCAAAGAAAGATTCCATCATACCGTTGTCTGGGCTGTTGCCCTTGCGTGACATAGATGCTTGAATTCCCTTACTCTCCAAAAATTTATGGGAAGATGCATGCTGGTATTGCCAGCCTTGATCACTATGGAGAATAGTATTTGTGTAATGATCCTCACTGAAGTCTTGGTTTAACATAGCTTTCACTTGTTCCAAGTTCGGTGAAGTCGAAAGATTATAGGCGATAATTTCGCTATTAAAGCCATCTAAAACTGGTGATAAGTAAAGCTTTTGAGTACTTGCTGGAATGGCAAATTCTGTCACATCTGTGTAGCACTTTTCCATTGTTTTAGAGCCTTCAAATTGACGTTGAATGAGATTCTCTGCTTTCTTGCCAATCTCTCCTTGGTAGGAAGAATACTTTCGTTTACGGCGAATTCGAGCACTTAAACCAAGGATTTTCATCAGACGTTGGACCTTCTTATGGTTTACTATATGACCACGATTCCTCAATTCAAGAGTTATTCGGCGATAGCCATAATTTCCTTTGTGCTCAGTAAAAATAGCTTGAATTTCAGCTTTAAGATCTTTATCTTTGTCAAGCCCATCTAGTTCCTTCAACTGATAATAGTAAGTTGAGCGAGGTAAACGAGCCACTTCAAGAAGTAAATCTAGTCGAAATCCTCCTGAAGCCATTTCTCTAATTGTCTCTGCCTTTCTCGCTGTATGGTTTCGTCCCTGTCTTCCAGCTCTTTTAACTTTTTTAAGTAAGCCACCTCAGTACGTAAGCGTTCATTCTCCTCTTGGAGTCGCTCTAGTTCTGTCATTTCATCCCAAGTTTTCTTCCGTTTACGTCCCATTTTAGTTGATCTCCCTCTTGTTTTCTCAACAATAGTATACCCGTTTTTCTTGTATTGTGCTAGCCAATTAAGAAGTATCGTACGACTTGGGAGGCCGTATTCAAGAGAAACTCTATCTTTAGTCTAGCCTTCATGTAAGACTTTATGAATCATTTCTTGCTTTAAATCAGGAGAATAGTAACGATTTTTTCCTTTTTTGACGAACTCTATTCCGTAACGATCAATCAATTTAATCATGTACCTAATATTAGAATTGTTTATCCCAAATTTATTTGAAAGCTTCTCTATGCTATATCCTTGTTTTCTAAGTTCATAGATCTGAACTTTATCATCATAAGTTAATTTCATAATAAAAACACCCCAAAAGTTAGATTTTTTCTGTCTAACTTTTGGGGTGCAGTTCAATATTATGCGTTTTTATTTTTTCTTCAATCCATTGCAATGTATTGAGAATTAAATTTCTTATAGGTAAAGGAATTTGAAGATAGCTACTGCCGCAATTGCTGCTGCGATAGGTGCTACTACTGGTACCCAAGAATACCACCATTTTGAATCGCCTTTGTGCTCACCAAGAACTGATTTTGGAAGGAAAGCATGAAGGAGACGTGGTCCCAAGTCACGAGCAGGGTTCAAGGCAGGTCCTGTAGGTCCACCAAGTGATGTTACCAAGGCCATAACAAGGAATCCAAGTGCCAAGTGAGCTACTGAAAGTCCTGAAGCAGTATGTGGTGCTACTTGGGCTTTGATTGCTAAATCAGAAAAGTCAACATTTTGACCTGCTTGACTAGCCATTTGTTTCATGTATTGAAGCACTTCAGAACCAAAGAAGTTTTTAGTCATTCCAAGGGCTGCAAAGAAAAGAACAAATGATCCAACAAACTCATTTACAAAACCATTAACAGTTGCTGCAAAATGTGATTCTTTTGTACCATTATCCAAACTTGAAATTGTTGAGAAAGTACCCAAAATGTTGTTTGGATTTTCAGTTTTCAAGTAGTATGGGCGGTGTGTTGCCACAACCAAGGCTTGACCAAAGATAGCACCCAAAACTTGTGCGATGATATAAGGCGCAACTTGTGCCCAAGGGAAAAGACCGCTGATTGCAAGTCCAAGAGTAAAGGCTGGGTTGATGTGGTTTCCAGATACGTTACCAAACATTAATGCTGGGATCATAACCCCCATACCATAACCAACAGCGATAACGATCCAGCCACTTTGGTGACCTTTCGTACCTTTAAGTTCAACGTTGGCAACTGCACCATTTCCAAGAATGATCAAAATAGCAGTTCCCAAAAATTCAGTGGCATATTTAATTGCCCATGTGAAATCCATTTGATAGATTCTCCTTAAAATTTTTTAGACAATCCTTATTCTATCAATTTTTACATCTTTTAGCAACTACTTTCCCGAAAGATTGTGATAGAAAACGGTTCCAAAACTTATAAACTAATCTTTGTTTTCAAGATATCCCCAGTTCATTATGTTATCTACGCTAATCTGATGCTTTTATGTCAATTCCTCCTGATACATAGTATAGGGAATAAGAAGTATCTTTCCCCATTCACCAATCAGAGTTTTGCTATGAAAACAAAACTCTATCCTTCTAATGAAACAATCTTAACCTGATTTATATAAAAATTCTCGTCACATTTCCATAAAAGCTCAGCCATATTTTTGTAAGAAATGGATTTATCGTGATCTGCTCTAATCGTAAGATTATAACCACTTTCATTCCTATCCATGTCAATATTTAGATTGTAAAATCCCTTCTGTTCAATGAGAATATTCAAGGTATCTATTGAAGGTTTATTGGTTACAAATCCAGTCATTCTGATATGATAATGAGTATCGCTTTTCAAAAATTTGGAGCTACTTTTCTGAACAGAGACAACAATTAAACTGCAAAATAAGCCTAGAAAAGCAAAACCTGCTCCAATCGCCATCCCAATACCTGCAGTTGCCCAAATACCAGCTGCTGTGGTGATACCACTGATTTTTTTATCCCTCATCACCACCAATGAAACTAATTCCACTGACAATTTGGGCCGCAACCCTAGAAGTATCATAATTAGGCGTATCCAAGAAAGCTTCTTTTGATAAAATCATCATTAAAGTTGCAGTTAAGGCAACCAAAATATGAGTCTTTCTCCCAGCCTGCTTGTGCTTAGACTTTATTTCATAGCCAATGATAAAATCAGAAAAACAAGACAATAAAATGAGAATAATATATCGGACTTCAATCGGTAGAGCTATCGTATCAAGCATTATTTCCCTCCTCTATCACTCATAATTTTATATTATAATCCTAGTTGAAACTTTTTCAAGAGAATATATTAGTTGAAAATTGTCCTTTTTAAAACAAAAAACCGCAGTTATCTTCTAGTAATAACTTGCAGTTTTCTGTAACTAATGGATTCTTACAATGTCTCAAATAATTCTTGCATTTGCACATCATCTGGAACTAGTTTTAAGTAAGCTTGGGCATTGACTTTGGCTTCCTCAAAGTAGCCCAATTCACGCAAGAGATAGATATAGTGTTCCAGAAACTCTGGATTGTCCTTTAAATCTCCTGCCAACTCTTGGTAAAGCTCATAGGCAGTATCCAAATCGTCCATTTCTTGATAGGAACGAGCAATCATCCACTTGGTCAAGAGATTTTCTGGCTCCTCACTTTGCAAGTCTAGAATATCCTCATAACGCTCCTGCTCCAGATAAATAGTAGCTAAACGGAGTAAAATTTCTTCCGCATCCTCAGCGTCTTCTTTTGCAGTAAGGAGATAATTTTCTGCACCACTAGCATCATGCAGTTCATAAGAGAATTGTGAAGCAGCTAGCAAGAGACGAGTTTCAAAGGGATTTTTCTCCAAGCCCTGCTTAGCAATACGCAGAGCTTCTTGAACTTGATGTTCCTTATGTAAGGCCTGACTGTAACCATACTCATAGCCTTCAAAATCAGGTGAAATGGTATCAAGTTGCTTAAAGTAGAGGACAGCTTTTTGGTATTCTTCTTGATCAAAGTAAAGACTGGCTAACTCAAAAGCTGTTAAATCATCGTATTCTAACTCCAGGGCTTTTTCTAAAAACTCTGTGGCCGTTTCAAATCTCCCTAACTGAGCATAGGCAAAGCCAATCCGTTGATAGGTAGAAATACCTGTTTGCTCATAAATAGTACGATTATCTAACTGAGCATAGCCTTGAATAGCCTCTTGGTAATTTTCCAACTCACTATCCAACTCTGCCAAGCCCAATATCAAGAGAGGATCCTCTGAGTAGGTCAAAGCCTCCAGCAACTTCTCACGCGCCACATCTGTCAAACCTTCCATCTGGTAAAGGTCTGCTTTCAGAGCCAAAGCCGAAATATACCAGTCACTGTCAGCTTGGATTTCCTCTAGATAGGCAAAGGCTTCTTCGATTTGACCATCCTCGCTAGCAATAGCTGCTAGATTAAGATGAACCTCTGGAAAGTCCTCTACGATTTTCAGGTAAATTTCCTTTGCCTGAGGATAAAAACCAATTCCTTCTAGATAGTTGGCTAAATCATAAAGAAGGTCACTTGGATCATTTTCTAAAGCTTTAGCGAAATAATGCTCAGCCTTGGTTAAATCTTGCTCCTCCAAAGCCTGTAACATCTGTTGACTATTGTTCACTCTTGACTTCCTCTCCTTCTAGTTCATATAAACCACTAACTACCTTATACCATTCAAAAATCGCTGAAATCACAACCTTTGCAGAGGCATAAACCGGAATACCGAGCAAGACTCCCCAGATACCAAACATAGAGCCCGAAGTTAACAAGACAAAGAGAACATTAATGGGATGGATGTTTAATTGACTTCCCAAAATCAATGGAGAGACAAAACGGCCTTCAATAGTTTGTTCTACGATAAAGACAATCACTACTTTCAAAAGCATGACTGGACCAGCAATCAAACCCAATACTAGGGCAGGAAGCATGGCTAGGAAACTACCAAGATAAGGAACCAGATTTAAGATACCAGCAGTAACACCCAGCGTAACCGCATAGCGTAGACCAATGATCTTAAAGAAGACGATAAACATTACTGCTACAATAATAGCCACTGTCACTTGCCCTCGAACATAGTTAGACAACTGTTGATTCACATCTGATAAAACTTGTCCAACAGGTTCTTTCAATTTCGTTGGCATGAATTGGGTCAAATAGTGACGCAAGCCTTTCCCATCACGCAAGAGATAAAAGAGCATGAAAGGAACGATAATCAAGGCAACAATCACTTGAGATGCCCCACTAATAAAAGCGCTAACCCAGTTAACAGCCTGAGATGAAACCTTACTTGCCCAAACTGTAGCCTGACTTGAGAAGTTTGTCAAAACTTGCTCTAACTGTGGTCTGAAATCATCTGATAAACGCTTGGTTACCAAATCGTCAATAACTCTGTCAGCATCTTCGAGGTATATTGGTACGTTTCTTGCAAATGTTAAAACTTGACGTTGCAGATTTGGAATAGCTACTGCCAAGCCCCAAATGATAAAGAGAGCGATGATGACAAAGACAATACTGATTGCGATAACACGATTGATTTTGCGTTTTTCCATCCAATCAACAATAGGATTTAATAAATAATATAGCAAACCAGATAGAATGACTGGCAACATCACGACTGTCAAAAAGTCTAAAACAGGTGAAAATAGAAAACTAATCTTGCTTAAAATAAAAAGATTTAAGCCAAGTAACAAGGTTACCAAAAATACCGTAATGGCTTTGTTATCTAAAAACCACTTAAAAAACCAAGATAGGCTAAAATGTTTCTCTTTTTGATCCATAAATACTTCCTTTCTATTGTTCTCCCATTATACCATTTTTGAAACAAAATAACTCTTTTTTAAAGTGCTTACATGAAGACCACTACATAAAAAATCTCCTCAAAAGAGGAGATTCGATTAGTCTTGAATATGACGGTCTAAGTTCTTCTGATAATCAGCATTGGATTTGGCTTTTTCATCAGCAAACTTCTTACGGAACTCATCCATTTCTTTAGTAGTGACAATCTTATCTTGGATTTTCAGATACTTGTAGCTATTTTCACTAGTCTTATCACCTACCCAGCCACCGGCACCACTGCCAGGAACCATTTTCGTCACTAGCATTTGAGCACCATCAGAGTATACTGGAATAACAAGTGCACTATCTGACAACCAAGCTTGGGCCTTAGCATATTTGGAATAACGTTTTTGAAGGTCTGTTTTCTCACTATTTGCATCATCAATCAGTTCTTTGTATTTATCCAATCCAACTGTTTTAATAACTGGATTGTCTGTTCCTGGTGCCACACCAAGAGCACCTAGGAGGCTTGGACCTGAAGTTGGATCAAATACATCTAGATAAGTCGATGGATCAGCAAAGTCTGGATTCCAACCACTGACTGCATTAATATCCCAGTCAGTATTTGCATTGGAAGTAGCTAGAACAGTCATACTTCCCAATTCATCATCAGAAACCTGTTGAATGTCAACAACCACATTTTCAGAGCCTAAGGCTTCCTCGATGGATTGTTTATAAGACTGAACCTGACGAATAAAATCTGGATTTGATGAAGAAATTGGCAAATCTAAATGAATTGGGAACTGTACTCCATCAGCTTGAAGAGTTTTCTTAGCAGATTCAAACTTAGCCTTAGCCTTGTCTACATTATGAAGTGAATCTTGGGCATCATCAAGGCTGACATCTTTCCAGACATTATCCAATTTATCCAATTCTGTCTTAGTAACTTGACCAAATGTTTGATCTCCTACTTGTACAAATGTTGGAGGAGTGAAACTTGTCCGTAACTTACGAGGTCCTACTTCATCACCAAATACTTGAGAGATCCCTGCTTTACGATCTACCGCAAAAGCCAAGGCTTGACGGAAATCTTTGTTTAACAAGGCTTTCTTAGTAGAAGTTTTTTCTGCATCACTTGTTTTAGCAGTGTGATTGTAATTTACACGGTCGATATTGGTTGAGATATAAAAAACTCCTCCACGCTGTTGACCATACACAATATTATCCTTGTATTTTTCTTTTAGACGTTCATAGTTGGCAGAGTTTTTAAAGAGAGGCGCAGCTGGATAATGTCCCTCATCAAAACCGCGTCCTAGGGAGTCTGCATCTTGACCATCAAAGAAGGATAACTTGATATCATCAATAAAGACATTTTGTTTATCCCAGTAGTTTTGATTTTTGGTCATTTCGATAGAAGACTTAGATGTAAGACCTTTGAGGAGATAAGGCCCATTGTATAGAATGCTCGTTACATCAGTTGGTTTACCAAAGTCATCTCCTTTAGAAGCTAAAAAGTCTTCATTAACTGGTGCAAGGACTCCCATTGTTGTTTTTGAATTCCAGAAAGATTCTGGATGATTCAAAGTATAGACTACAGTATAATCGTCAGTTGCTTTTACCCCAACACTAGAAAAATCTGTTGTTTTCCCATTTACATAGTCATCCAATCCTTTGATAGAATCCTGTACAAGATAAAGAGCCTGTGATTTCTTATCTGCTGCGTGTTTCAGACCAGTCACAAAGTCTTGAGCCTTGACTTCACCATACTCTTCCCCCTCATTGGTATACCATTTGATACCCTGACGGATTTTATAGGTATAGGTCAAACCATCTTTGGAAACAGTCCAATCTTCTGCAACTGATGGAACAAGATTCCCATATTGGTCATTTTCAAGCAAACCGTCAATAACGTTACCTGTGACCTGTTTAGTGCTGACATTTCCAGAAACTGTATAATCCAGAGTCGAAGGATCTGATGAAAATACATAGGCATAAGTCACTGGCTTAGTAGCATCCTTATTACCATTACCAGATGAACACGCTGCTAGGACAGCTGCCGAGAGTACAGCAACTCCTGCTGCTAAGAAAACACGTTTTTTCATAAACAAACTCCTTTGCAATTTGTATAAGATTATTATAGCACTTTTATTAAGTAAATCAATGAAAACATTCTTAATATTATCATGAAAAGAATGTGGAAAATCTCTTGCCAAGCTTGATTTTTTCATACTAGCATTTTTGTGATATAATAGTCTTATCTTTATATAGAGGTAAAGTTATGAAAGAAACTGTTTATTTTGGAACTTATACGCGTCGTACTTCCCAAGGGATTTACAAGGCGGACTTTGATACAGAAACTGGTCTGCTTTCAAACCTAGAACTTTTTGCTACTGAGCCAAGTCCAACCTACCTTGCTTTTGACCAGCACCAACATTTATACACTGTTGGTAGTCAAGATGACAAGGGGGGAATTGCAGCCTATCAAACTGACGGGACTTTATTAAATCATGTCGTTGAAGAAGGAGCTCCCCACTGTTATGTTGCCGTTGATGAAAAACGTGATTTGGTCTATGCAGCCAACTACCATAAAGGACAGGTCCTTGTTTATAAACGTCAGAAAGACGGTAGTCTTCTACTTAGTGATGTGGATCAACACAGTGGCCAAGGTCCACATGAAAATCAAGCTTCTCCCCACGTTCACTTTACAGATTTAACACCTGACCACTATCTAGTGACCTGTGATTTGGGTACTGACCAAGTCATCACTTATGACCTTGATCGAGAAGGGAAATTATCTAAACTCTATACCTATCACAGCCAGCCAGGATCAGGCTCACGCCATATCGTTTTCCATAACCACTATAAAATCGCTTATCTCATTTGTGAACTCAATAGCACTATCGAGGTTCTAATCTACGATGGTGTTGGCGAATTTGAACGCATGCAAGTCATTTCAACTCTACCAGACGGTTATGAAGGCTTTAATGGTACTGCTGCTATTCGTCTCTCTAAAGATGGTAAATACCTCTACGCTTCTAACCGTGGTCATGATTCTATCGCAGTATATACAATTCTTGCGGACGGTAGCTTAGAGTTGTTAGAAATCGTTCCGACACATGGTCAGACTCCACGTGATTTTGATTTGACACCAGACCAAGAATTTGTCATTGCTGTCCATCAGGACTCTGACAATGTAACCGTCTTTAAACGCAATTCTGAAACTGGACGTCTAGCAGAACTTTCCAACGACTTCCATGTCCCAGAAGCAGTCTGCATCAGTTTTGCCCCTTAAGAAAACATAAAAAATGAACTTGGTAACTCAAGTTCATTTTTTTCTTATAGTCTTTTTCCGACATTAATACGGTTAATGGCACGTTGCAGTGCAATCTTAGCACGACGTTCTTGGTCAATCAAGTTTTTATCTTGTGCTTCTTCAATTTCACGCTCTGCTCGAAGTTTTGCACGTTCTGCACGACTGATATCAATATCACGAGCACGTTCTGCAGAATCCGCAACGATTGTGATGGTATTATTGGCAATTTCAATAACGCCTCCGTTTACTGCAATCCAGTTCACGTGATCTTCATCATCAATACGTTTTACCTTTACTTCATCAACTGCTAAAACCGCAATCATATTTTCATGTCGTGGCAAGATCCCCATCTCACCATCCAGAGTTCGAACCGATACATAGCTGGCATGGTGATCATAGACGAGACCATCTGGTGTCACGATCTGGACAGTTAACTGAGCCATAGATCACCTCTTAAAATCCCATTTTTTCAGCTTTTGCAATCACATCTTCGATAGAACCTACACCACGGAAGGCATCTTCTGGCAAGTGGTCATGTTTACCATCAAGGATTTCCTTAAAGCCACGAACAGTTTCAGCAACTGGAACATAAGAACCTGGCTGTCCAGTAAATTGTTCCGCAACGTTGAAGTTTTGTGACAAGAAGAACTGGATACGACGGGCACGAGCAACCAAGGTCTTTTCTTCATCAGAAAGCTCATCCATACCAAGGATAGCAATGATATCTTGCAATTCATGGTAACGTTGAAGGACACGTTTTACTTCAGCAGCAACTGCATAGTGCTCTTCTCCAACGATTTCAGGTGCCAAGGCACGTGAGCTTGAAGCAAGTGGGTCAACAGCTGGATAAATACCCAATTGTACCAGCTTACGTTCCAAGTTTGTTGTTGAATCCAAGTGAGCGAAGGCTGTTGCTGGCGCTGGGTCAGTATAGTCATCCGCTGGCACATAGATAGCCTGGATAGAGGTTACAGAACCTTTCTTGGTTGATGTGATACGTTCTTGCAATTGACCCATTTCCGTAGCAAGTGTTGGTTGGTAACCAACGGCTGATGGCATACGACCCAAAAGGGCAGATACTTCTGAACCAGCCTGAGTGAAACGGAAGATATTATCGATAAAGAGAAGCACGTCTTGGCCTTCTACATCACGGAAGTATTCAGCGATTGTCAAACCAGTAAGAGCAACACGCATACGTGCTCCTGGTGGCTCATTCATCTGACCAAATACCATGGCTGTTTTCTCGATAACACCTGATTCTTTCATTTCCCAGTAAAGATCGTTCCCCTCACGAGTACGTTCCCCAACACCAGTAAATACTGAAATACCACCGTGTTCTTGGGCAATGTTGTGAATCAATTCTTGAATCAAGACGGTTTTACCAACTCCGGCACCACCGAAAAGTCCAACCTTACCACCTTTAAGGTAAGGGGCAAGAAGGTCGATAACCTTAATCCCTGTTTCAAGGATTTCAGAAGAGGTAGACAACTCATCAAAAGTTGGAGCTTTTTTATGAATTGGCTGACGCTCTGCGTCTTCTGTAAAAGGAGCTTCCAAGTCAATGGTATCTCCCAAAACGTTGAAGACACGTCCCAAAGTTTCTTTACCTACTGGTACAGAGATTGGACGACCTGTGTCCAATACTTCCATTCCACGAGTCAACCCATCTGTTGATTCCATGGCGATAGTACGGACCATACCATCTCCCAACTCCAAGGCTACTTCAAGGACGATTTTTGTTTTTCTTTCGTCATTTTTGTAGACGACAAGTGCATTGTTAATCTCAGGAAGTTTTTCCCCTGCTGCAAACAAGACGTCTACAACGGGACCGATAACCTGAGCAATTTTACCTGAACTCATCTCCTTCTCCTATTCTATATAAGATACTGTCGGTTCCTAGCTCAACTAGGTCCTAATACTCTTCGCAAATCTCTTCAAACCACGTCAGCTCTATCTGCAACCTCAAAACAGTGTTTTGAGCAGCCTGCGGCTAGCTTCCTAGTTTGCTCTTTGATTTTCATTGAGTATAAGTTCATTTTCATACGAGCTGGACTAGAGCCTATTCTAAGGCACTAGCACCCGCTACGATTTCTGTAATTTCTTGTGTAATCGCCGCCTGTCTGGCACGGTTATACTGAATTGTCAAATCATTAATGACTTTCTTAGCATTATCTGTCGCTGTTTGCATGGCTGTCATACCAGCAGCATTTTCAGCTGTCTTGGCATCGATAATAGCCCCGTAAATCATACTTTCTGCAAACTGAGGCAACAACTGCTCCAAAATTTCTTCTCGGCCTGTCTCCAATTCAAAAGTCAAGCTGTAGTCTTCATCCGCTTCATTTGGATCCAAGTCAACAATCGGAAGCATTTGTTCCACACGCATTTGACTGGTTAGCGTATTGACATGGTGGTTGTAGCAGACATAGAGCTCATCAAAGAGTTCATTTTGGTACATTTCAACAGTTTTTGAAATAATCTTACGAACTTCATCAAAGCTAGGTTGATCCGCCAAGCCACGTAGTTCATAAAGTGGTTGAATACCACGAGCCTTAAAGAAATCAGCTCCCATTCCACCGATACAGATCATTTCAAAACCTTGACCATCTGGATGGTATTCTTCCTTCAACTCCATAACGGCTTTCAGAATAGAAGAATTATACCCTCCAACCAAACCGCGATCTGAAGTAATGACGATATAGCCTGTCTTCTTCACAGGACGGCTAATCAACATCGGATTGGTTGAACCACCAGCTCCATTACCATGAAGGATATCTGTCAAAAGTTTACGCACTTTCTGAGCATAAACTTGGAAGTTGCGAGCAGCTTCTTCAGAGCGACCTAGCTTAGCAGCTGAGACCATTTGCATGGCATTAGTGATTTGACTCGTATTTTTTGTTGAGGCGATTTTTGTTTTAATATCATTTAGAGATACTGCCATCTGACACCTCTATTCTTATTGGAAGCTGGTTTGATTGAGAAACTCTGTAATCGCAGCATCCAAGACTGCTTCTTCTGGCAAGTCTTTTGTATCACGAATGGTTTCCAAAATCTCTGGATGTTGAGCATCAAAGAAGGCATGGAACTCTTCCTCGAAACGAACAATGTCATCTACTGGAACAGTATCCAAGAAACCATGTGTCAAAGCATAGAGAATGGTTACTTGTTTCTCAACAGGTAATGGTTTGTGAACAGGTTGTTTCAAGACTTCAACTGTACGACGTCCACGGTTCAATTTAGCCTGTGTTGCCGCATCCAAGTCAGACCCAAACTTAGTAAAGGCTTCCAACTCACGGTATGAAGCAAGGTCGATACGAAGTGTACCAGCAACCTTTTTCATAGCTTTGATTTGTGCAGAACCACCTACACGAGATACAGATGAACCCGCATCGATGGCTGGACGAATACCCGCATTGAAGAGACCATCACCAAGGAAGATTTGTCCATCAGTGATAGAAATCACGTTGGTTGCGATATAGGCAGAGATATCTCCTGCTTGTGTCTCGATAAATGGTAGGGCAGTAATTGATCCACCACCAAGTTCATCAGAAACTTTAGCTGAGCGCTCAAGCAAACGGCTGTGAAGGTAGAAAACATCCCCTGGGAAAGCTTCACGACCTGGAGGACGACGAAGCAAGAGTGACAGTTCACGATAAGCTACCGCTTGTTTTGATAAATCATCATAAACAATCAAAACATGTTTCCCTTGATACATAAATTCTTCTGCCATGGCAACCCCAGCATAAGGAGCTAGGAAAAGCAATGGAGATGGTTGTGAAGCAGAGGCTGTCACAACGATTGTGTAATCCAAGGCACCGTACTGACGTAGTGTTTCTACTTGCGTACGAACTGTTGATTCTTTTTGTCCAATCGCTACGTAGATACAGATCATATCTTGACCTTTTTGGTTCAAGATTGTATCAATCGCAATGGTTGTTTTCCCTGTCTGACGGTCACCGATAATCAACTCACGTTGACCACGACCAATCGGTACAAGGGCGTCAATAGCTTTCAAACCAGTTTGCAGTGGTTCTGATACAGACTTACGTTGCATAACACCAGGAGCTGGTGCTTCTACTGGACGAGTTTTATCAGTGTGGATTTCTCCAAGACCGTCAACTGGACGACCAAGCGGATCCACAACACGACCAATCAGACTTTCACCTACTGGGACTTCCATGATTTTACCTGTACGGCGGATTGTATCGCCTTCACGGATATCTGTAAAGTCACCTAGGATGATTATACCAACGTCTGTTGACTCCAAGTTTTGAGCCATACCATAAGAGCCGTTTTCAAAAATCAACAACTCTCCACTCATGGCATTTTCAAGGCCATGAGCACGCGCGATACCATCCCCGATATAGGTTACAACACCTGTTTCAGTCACATCAAAATTGGGTTTGAAATTTTCAATTTGTTGCTTAATTAAAGCGCTGATTTCTTGTGCGTTAATTGCCAAAAGAACACCACTTTCTATTTCAAATTTTCTTTAACAACTTTAAGTTGTTGTTTAATACTCACATCAATTGTCTTGTGATTGGCAAAAATGACAAAACCACCAATGAGACTTTCATCGATTTGTTCTTTTACACTCCTTACTTTAAGAGACATTTTTTTCTCAATCAAAGGGAGCAAGCGACTCTTTTGTTCATCTGTTAGAGGATGAGCAGACGTAATCGTCACTTCAAATCGATTTGTTTCTTTTTCAAGTCGGTTCAAGCAATCTACAAGAATATCATAAAAAAGATTTGCTCTGTGATTGTAGATAAGAACCTGGATAAAGTTTTGCAATAAAGATGACACTGAATCTTGGAAGAACGCAATCGTTTTTTCCTTGTCAGACTCGTCTACTGCCACTTTTTTTAAAAAAGAAGGTAAGCCTGTTTCTTCAGCAACTTGCTTGATTTGAGCTAAGTCTGAAAAGATACGGTCTTCTTCTCCTTTTTCTAAAACCAATTGGACAAAAGGCATGCTGTATTTTTCAATTACCTTTACTGTTTTCTTGTCCATTAAGCTTCTCCTAACTGATCGATATACTGATCAATAAGTTCTTTATGGGCATGACCGTCAAGGTTTTGTGAGATGATTTTACCAGCCAAGCTGATTGTCAAATCTGCTACCTCACCCTTAACACTTTGTAAAGCTTCAGCTTTATTTTGAGCAATTTCTTGGTTCGCTTTTTCTTTCAAGCGTCCTGCTTCTAGCTTAGCATCTGCTAAAATACTAGCTTTGCTTTTCTCAGCTGTTTCTTTCGCATTCTCAATGATTGTCTTAGCTTCTTTACGACTACCAGCCAATTCATCTTCGCGTTTTTGAGCCAATACTTCTGCTTTTTGACGTGCTTGTTCAGCTCCGTCAATATCTGCTGCAATTTTTTCTGCTCTTTGTTCGAAAATGCTAGCCAAATTTGACCAAGCGTATTTCTTAACCAAGACTAGCAAGAGAATAAAGGAACCAGCGATTAGTATAAAATCACCAAGTAATTCACCTACTGTTACATTCATAAACTACTCCTTTCTATTCTTCATCATTAATTTTATTTCCTAGGTACATTGAAGATAACAATGTAAATACATATGCCTGTACACAAGAAATAAAAACAGAAAATGCAGTCCAGATTAGATTTGTTCCAAAAGCAATAGGATACCAATAGAAGGCCTGATGAGAAAGTAGGACTAACATACTTGCCATCACTTCCCCTGCAAAGATATTACCAAAGACCCGCAATGCAAGTGAAAGGAGATTGGTAACTTCTTCCAAGAGATTCATTGGTGTCATAAAACCTGGTGTTACAAATGCTTTTAAATACTTTTTGATTCCACGACGACGAATTCCTTCTACGTGGGTCATTAAGATAATTGTAAAAGACAAGACCAAGTCAAATGACAAATTTGCTGTTGGTGAGGTCCAAAGATTTACACCATCTGTAGTCTGAATTCTAGCCATTAAGCCAATATTATTTGCAATGGCCATAAATAGGAATAAACAGAAATAAAAGAGAGAATAATCCTTTATCATTGGACCAAGGTTTGATTTTGTAAATCCAACAACAAAATCAAATAAATACTCTAATACATTTTGTTTTCCTGTGGGTCTCAAAGTCATATTTCGAGTTGCCCAATAAATAAAGCCAAAAATAAGTGCTACAGTCAACAAAGTCAAAACTACTATGGTTAAATTAAAGGTAACAGGACCAATATTGATGGTTGGATTAATACTTTCTTCCATCTAAAATCCTCCCTTTTTCAATTTATACTTCTTTTATTTGATGATAAATGAAAAGACAAGAGTAACGAAGAAAGTACCTTCAATAAAGGCAACCCCTAGGATCATCAAACTACGTAGTTCTGAGATGATATCTGGTTGGCGAGCAACTGATTTCAACAAACCGTTCATCAACATACCTTCACCAAGAGATACACCCATACAGGCAAGACATAGACCGAAAAATGTTAAATTCATGACGAATTCTCCTTTTAATTAAAATTTACTTACTTAGTTTAGTCCTAAAAATTGGATTTGTCAACTTTTTACTTACGTTGAAAGCGTTTAATGAAAATTATTTACAATTTTACTATTTTTTAGCTTATTATATAGAAAACTTTGGAAAAAACTTGTAATAAATCCGTCTATTATCTAGGTCTTTCTGAAAAATAATGAAAAATCCGAGATGAAATCTCGGATGGAAATTAATATATTTTCTTTAACCTAAGGTTCTTTTAGTAAGTAGGATTAAAGGGAAAGCAACTAGAAAGCTTTCGTCTCCTACATGTTTATTAAGCACGCACTGTGACGCTGGTTCCATCTTCTTTATAAAGATTGATAAGACCTTCTTTGAGCGCACGAACCATATCTCCAGCTTGAACAGGTTGTGGGACTTTGATTGTCAAGAGTTCCATTGGATTTGGAGCGCGGTCTATTTTATTGCCTTTGGCATCATGTAAATTTTCGATATACGTTTCAAAATGACGGAAACCTGGGCCATAAAACTCAACTTGGTCTCCTTCGTTAATAACGTTCCGTTGACGAATAGTTGCTGTTTGTGTCGCATCATCATAAGAAACCACTTCAGCAACAAACTTGTACTCAGGAATTTTACGACGAGCACCAAATAACTGCTCATTTTCAGATGGTGTACCGTAGTAGAAACCTGTTGCTAATTCACGTTGGGCAACCTTCCACATCTCATCAATCAAGTCTTGCTTGATAGCTTCAAACTTCTCTGGACTCTCTAGATAAGCATCAACAGCCGCCTTATAACAGTTAGTTACTGTTGAAACATAGTGAATAGACTTCATGCGTCCTTCGATCTTCAGACTGTCCACACCGTTTTCAATCATATCTGGGATATGGTCAATCATAGACATATCAACGGCTGACATTGAAAATTCTTCAGGAATTTCACCTTTAAGACTCTTACGTTCCTTCCCAAATGGCATATCGTAAAGGTCGTACTTCCAACGGCAAGACTGAGAGCAACCACCACGGTTAGCATCACGCATACTCATGTGATTTGAAAGCGTACAGCGACCTGAGTAGGAAATACACATAGCTCCATGAACAAAGGCTTCAATCTCAACGTCTGTACGTTTGCGAATTTCTGCCAATTCTTCCATTGAAACCTCACGCGCCAAAACGACACGAGTCAAGCCCAGTTCTTTCCAGAACTCAAGAGTTTCATAGTTGGTGGCACTTGCTTGGGTAGAAAGGTGGATTTCAAGACCTGGTGCTTCAGTCGCTGCAATCATAATCAAAGCTGGGTCAGATACGATAACTGCTGCAATCCCGATATCACGCAGTTTACGGAACCACTCACCAGCACCAGCTTCATTTCCTTCGTGCATAACCATATTGGCAGCTACATAGACTTTAGCACCGTACTTAGCCGCAAACTGTACGCCTTCTTCCATCTGTTCGAAAGTAAAGTTTCCGGCACGGCTACGAAGACCATAGGCCTGACCACCGATAAAGACAGCATCTGCTCCATATTGAACAGCTACTTTTAGCTTCTCTAAAGTTCCTGCAGGTGATAAAACCTCAGGACGTTTTAATGTTTTTGTCATGTTTTCTCCTATTTGCAATATAAAAGTTTGACGTTTTTCCTTCTCATTTTATAGTAAATAAGTGATAAAATCAAGCCTAGATAAATTGTTTTGACAATTCTAATCTTTTAAGCTTTGTATAATAATTGTTAAACTATCGAATATAAACCAATTTTAACAAGTAGCCAAAAAGTCTAGAAAAGTAAAAACCAGTATCCAATGATACTGGCTCATTAAACTACATAAATTAGTCCTTAAATGACTACTCCCACTCAACTGTTGCAGGTGGTTTACTTGTAATATCATAGACGATGCGGTTAACGTGGTCCACTTCGTTTACGATACGTACAGAAATCTTTTGAAGGACATCCCAAGGAATTTTTGCAAAGTCAGCTGTCATACCATCGATAGAAGTGATTGCACGGATTGCAATTGTGTAGTCGTACGTACGACCGTCACCCATAACACCGACTGAACGAACACCTGTATTAACTGTGAAGTATTGCCAGATATCGCGGTCAAGACCAGCTTTGGCAATTTCTTCACGAAGGATAGCATCTGATTCACGAACGGTTTCTAGTTTCTCTTCAGTGATTTCACCCATGACACGGATAGCAAGTCCTGGCCCTGGAAATGGTTGGCGCCATACGATATGGTCTGGCATACCAAGCTCTGTACCAAGAGCACGAACCTCATCTTTATAAAGAGTATTGAGTGGTTCAATCAATTCAAATTGCATGTCTTCTGGAAGACCACCCACGTTGTGGTGTGACTTGATAGTTTGAGCTGTATCCGTACCAGACTCGATCACGTCGGTATATAAGGTACCTTGAGCAAGGAATTTCACATCTTTGAGCTTGCTTGCTTCGTCATCAAATACATAGACAAACTCATTACCGATGATTTTACGTTTTTGTTCAGGGTCAGAAACGCTAGCAAGTTTATCAAGGAAACGTTTAGCAGCGTCTGCTTTGACGATATTCAAACCAAACTTACCACCAAGCATGTCCATAACTTGGTCCGCTTCTCCTTTACGAAGAAGACCGTGGTCTACGAAGATACAAATCAATTGATCGCCAATAGCCTTTTGGAGAAGAACCCCAACGACAGATGAGTCAACCCCACCTGATAGACCAAGAAGGACACGTTTATCACCGACGGTTTCACGAATTTTTTGGATCTGCATATCAATGAAGTTATCCATTGACCAGTCGCCTTTAGCCTTACAGATGTTAAGAGCAAAGTTACGAAGGATATCATTTCCGTATACAGAATGACGAACTTCTGGGTGGAATTGGATACCGTAAATATGTTTATCAGGGTTTTCAATGGCTGCATAAGGGCAGTCAGCTGATGTACCTGTACGAACAAAGTCAGAAGGAATTTCAGTAACTGCATCACCATGGCTCATCAATACAGTTTGTTCATCAGGTGTTGATTCAAAAAGAGCTGATGGTGTATGTGTTAGGGTTGATTGACCGTATTCACGATTTCCAGCATCACCTGCAGGAACAACTTTTCCTCCAAGTTTATGGGTCAATAACTGCATACCGTAACAAATTCCCAAAATAGGAATTCCAAGTTCGAAGATTTCTGGGTCAATATCAAATGAACCATCTTCATATACAGAGTTAGGACCACCTGATAGAATAATTCCTACAGGATTGATTTCACGAACTTCAGCAGCTGAAATTTTATGGCTTTTTAGTTCTGAAAAAACACCAATCTCACGGATACGGCGTGAAATCAGCTGGTTGTATTGGCTACCATAGTCCAATACGATGATTTTTTCTACATCTTGCAAATCAGTTGAAATGTTGCTCATCTTTTTCCTTTCTCAAAAGAAATATCTTTTTTCAATATTCTATCACAAATAAGGGCGAATTACCAACTAAACAAGGCGAAGTTTGACTTTTTCTAGTTTATTGGGGTACAATAGAGAAAAGATAGAAATGAAGTGAAAAATATGCTACCCGCTTATATGAAAATCCATGACCAGATTAAAAAGGATATTGACGAACATCGTTGGGCCATCGGTGAGAGACTTCCAAGTGAACGAGATTTAGCAGAGCAGTTTGCGGTCAGTCGCATGACCCTCCGCCAAGCTATATCCCTCTTGGTCGAAGAAGGAGTTTTAGAGCGCAGAGTTGGAAGTGGCACCTTTGTATCCAGTACACGTGTACAAGAAAAGATGCGAGGGACAACCAGTTTTACTGAAATTGTTAAGTCCCAAGGTAAAGTACCCTCTAGCCAACTCATTTCCTACAGAAAAACCATTCCCAATGAACAGGAAGTTGCCAAGCTAGGAATTTCTCCAACGGAGAATATTATCCGAATGGAACGTGTTCGCTATGCCGACCAAGTTCCTCTGGTTTATGAAGTTGCTTCGATTCCTGAAAAATTCATTAAGGACTTTAAAAAAGAAGAAATCACCAGTCATTTCTTTCAAACTCTGCAAAAACACGGCTACCGTATTGGTAAATCACAGCAGACTATTTATGCTCGTCTTGCTAAGGAAAAAATTGCCCACTATTTGGAAGTTGAAAAAGGACATGCTATTCTAGGTTTGACTCAGGTTTCCTACCTAGAAGATGGTACTGCATTTGAATACGTAAAAAGTCAGTATGTAGGCGAACGCTTTGAATTTTATCTTGAAAATAATTAGATTACCACGCAAAAACTCTCTGTCACGGACGACAAAGAGTCTTTTTATTTTTCTAAGACTAAATCTTTCAACGAAATCAGAGTTACAGCAAACAATATCATTGCCATACCAAGAAAATCAATAGGATAAAATTGTTCATTCATAATTAGGAAGGCAAAGAAAACTGCCGAAATTGGCTCAATAGAAGCCAACAAGCTTGACTTGACCGGTCCAATCAGACTGGCTCCTTTTAAGAAGGCTGTATAGGCAAAGACAGTACCGATAAGGATAATGCCCGCAAATGCAAGGAGAAAATCAAGACTAGTTGGGATAGCAGTCTGTAGAACCCCTGTAAAAGGAAGGGCGACCAAACCAGCTATGACCATTCCCACACCAATGAGCAAACTGCTCCCCCACTTCTTAATCAAGGCTATGGGCAAAATGATATACAGTGCGTAAGTCAGAGCAGAAAAGAGACCCCAGAACAGGCCTGCAGGTGTCATGGATAACTGGTCCAACTGCCCATGAGTTGCAATCAGGAAGGTCCCTCCAATGGCTAATATGATAGAAACTATCTCTCCCAGTGTCGGTGCCACCTTATCCTTGATACAGCTATAAATCAAAATCCCGACAGGACAAACATACTGAAGCACCGTCGCGGTTCCTGCATTGGTCTCCTGAATAGCAGTTAGATAGGCAAATTGATTGAGGAAGAGACCAATTAGAGCAAAAATGAGAAGAGACAGTAAACTCTTTCTATCATTTAAAAAGGCCAGCATTCTATCCTTTGCAGTAGCATAAGTCAAGACCATGAGAATCCCACCAGCGATTAAAAGACGCAAGTTGGTCAAAACCAGAGCCGAAATTCCGTGTGCCATCAGGTATTGGCCACTCGTTCCTGACAAGCCCCAAGCAATCCCAGCCACAACTGTTAATAGAGTCCCTTTTAAACTGTTTGACATGTCTCTCCTTACTCTTCTTTGCGAATCAAGTCCATCACTTGATTGCGGTCTACAATCCATTGAGCCCTCTCATCCTTTTCATAGGTACGATTCGATAGGAAAATAGCCGCTTCTTGCTTCTGGCGATTCCACATGATAAAGGTACCTGTATAGCCCGTATGGTCTAGCCAATCTCCTTCCAAATTCCAGGCCAAAGAACGTTCCTTGTCATCCAAAGGAGAAAAATTTTGACTCAAATCTCTTGCAAAATCATCTGATAAATAGTGTTCTAAAAAGATTTGTAGATCCTTTACAGTCGAAAATAAACCAGCACTACCAGCATGTCTGCCCAGGAGACGAGCCTTGGGATCATGTACCACACCTGCCTCGACACCTCTAACTGTTGGAACAGCAAGCTCAACAGGCCCAAACTGGGTATCCGCCATTCCCCAAGGTTTCCAGACTTGCTCCTGTAAAATCACATCCAAGTCTTGATTAAAGATTCTTTCCAAGATAAAACCCAACAGCAAAAAATGGACATCTGAATAAAGAAAGGCTGGCTGATTTCGTCTGTTGAGATGAAACATCGCTTCCTTTAATTCTGAGGCTATTAAAAGATCACGATTGGGAATAAAAGGATCAAGATCTGTAGCGTGAGTTAAGAGCTGACGAATAGTAA
The DNA here is from genome assembly GCF_047462815.1 of Streptococcus mitis. GTDB lineage: Bacteria > Bacillota > Bacilli > Lactobacillales > Streptococcaceae > Streptococcus > Streptococcus mitis_DO. The sequence goes on along the minus strand of NZ_JASHFB010000005.1, from coordinate 18,576 downwards.
TATCTGGATAATCACTCTCAGCTAAAAAATCGGTTACGGGTCTGTCAATATCTAATTGACCTTTTTCCCACAAAAAGGTAAAAACTGTCCCAACCCCAACAACCTTGCTGACACTAGCTAGGTCATAAACTAATCCTGCCTCAGTCTGCAAGCCATGCTCTGAGTCACTCAAGCCTAAATAGACCTCCGTCCATTGATTGTCCTTAAAATACGCAAAAGAGGCTCCGGGATAAATCCCTGCCTCGATTTGTTCTTCTATTTTTTTAATAATCTTGGTCCACTTCATACTTCTTCAAACCACAATTCAACATTATTTCTATCTTTACCAAGGAAGAATTTTTCAGACTTAGGAATAAAATATTCTGTAGACTCAAACTTCTGGCGAAGACTGGCTATGTCTAATTCATTGACCAAGAACTTAAGCATAGATAAGTCCCAAGTAACCGTATTGTCCACAGTCAAATCCTGCCCCTGAGCTGGGATAAAATCAAGTGATGCCCCCATTTCAGATGATTCCAAGAAACTTTCGATATCAGTTGGGAGATGTAATTCCATAGAAATCTCAAATTTACTCAAAGAAATTGATTCCAAATCTGTTTGAAATTCTGGCTTTTCTCCTACTTCTACTAGACTTGCTCTGTCATCTTCCGCATGAATCAAAATCAAATCATCTTCGGGTGAAAAAATCTCAAAAGCGTAGCCATTTTGACCTTTATATAATCGATGAATCGAATCTGTTTTAGATAAGAGTCCTTCGATTTCTAAGGGATTTTCCACCTTGACAATCAATCTAGCTAGTTTTTTTCTTCCCTCTACCTTACGAGTGCGCATACTTGGAGCTTCTTCTAAAACCAGCTTTTCTAAACCTGTTTGATCACCTAGTGACAGAAAGGCTGATTCTTCTAATAAGGCCTTCATGCCAAGGGTTCCTATATAAAATGTTTCATTTATTTTTCTATTATTAACTTTTAAAGTAGGAATAATCCGTACAATCTGATTTACATTCATAAATTCCTCCAACTCTTTTATTTTAAAGGATTTTAGAATTTTTTACAAGAAATTATGCTCAGATTTACCAATTTTCACCCCATTAAAAATTTTTCTTCAAAAGGCTGACCTAAAACTCCATTTTTAGGGAAACATACAAAAGTCAAAAAATAGATAGGATAAACTGGAATGCTAATCAATGGATTGATAAGAAATAATTGACTGTCTTTGTTGATTTTTGATTACGGAGGAATATTAGAAATAAAAAGAACCAGCTCTTAAAACTGATTCTTTTTACAAGTGAAAAATTAGTTATTTTCAACTTTTTCATCGTATTTTGGTCTTAGTGTTGTACCTGAGTTAACAATGGTACGTTTTTGAACAAGAGGAAGGTCTGTACGATTGTAAACTGTACGCCATTTTTCCCAAACAAGACCTGTTTTTTCTTGGATTTTCACTCTGATATTACGAACATTTCCTTTAAATTGAAGTTCAGTTTGGAAACCAGCAGTTCTGTTTTTACCATTATCTTCCCATTGACGTGAGCGAATGCTTTCAACTCCATCCTTATCATAAGTTACTTCATCCCAGTAAACATAGTAACGAGCGATATAAGCTCCCTTATGGTGTAATTTGAGGTAACCATTTTTATATGAAGTCACTTTAGTTTCAATGTAGTCTGTATTGCTTTGAATTGTGGCTACTTGATTATCTTTCAAGAATGCAGTCTTATAAGAAATTGGAACAGCAGGGTTTTGTGTACTGAAAGTAGCTCCTTCTTGAATCAATTTCTTCAAATCTTCTACTGTACCTGTCACAACACGTGCAGCACCATCAGCATTTCCACCTACGATTGAAACTGTTACAGTTGTATTCTTCAAGACACGCGCCCATTCAGATTCTGGTTTAATAGGCACCCCTTTGATGACAGCATTAATCGCTGCTTTCAACTCTGTACTCTTGCTTGTTGTTTCAAATTTGACATACATTTGACGTCCGTATGAAACGCTTGATACGTATACAGGAGGTGTTTTTTCATCAATTCCACGTGTTTTCAATTGATCAACCGTTACTCCTGGTGCAAATACATCGGATGGATTTTTTGGAGCATCAAAGTTAGCAGTAAAGTAAACTTGTTTAAAATCAACTACCTCAACTTGTTTTTCACCTTTGTGAACTGCATCAAAATCAATTTTTAAGTTAACTCCTACTTTTTCAAAGTCACTTCCGAATTTTGCTTTTAATTGATTCATGCTATAAGCAGAAGTTGATTCGTATTGCATGCGTGCTGGAGCAGGATTCTTACCAGCATATTTTTCATGCCAACGATTTAACAGGGTATTTACACCTTCCTGCATACCACTTGCAGTTGGATTAGCATCTACATAGCTATCTCCGCCTACCATTCCTGGTAAATCAACACTGATGCTACCTTTGCTACGATCTAAACTAATTTGTTGTGGTTTGTTTTCTAGAAGGTCTTGATTTGCTTTAAATAAAGCACCTAAGAAGATATCTCCGTTACCATTAATGGCAACATCTGCAGAACCATTAGAAAGGTTTTTCTTCACTTTTTCCACAACCACAAATTCATTTCCTTGTTGTTTTGTGCTTGTATTAGTGTAATTTTCTAACGCTTCTCCTTTTCTAGTCAAAATGTTTAATTTATCATAATTTAAACCAAATAAATAGTTATTTAGCTCTGCAGTATAATCTTTTTTATCTTTATTTTCTGTTTTAACTTTGTTTTCTGTTTTCTTATCTGCTACTACTTTTTCTTCTTTTACAGCACGATATACTTCAACTTCTGCCAAACTAAGAGGAGTTTTAGATTTATTTAATTCAATTTTTACATATCGTGCATTAACTCCTGAGAATTGAACATCAACTTTTGGTTGATTATTTAGGGTATCAACATGTTGACGAGTTACTTCCTTACCATCTTTATCTAACAAAATAACATCAAAATTAGATAAACGATCTCCTACATTACTGTCTCCACGATTGTAAATACGAACAGTTCCCACACCTTCTTCTTTTGCTAGATCAACTTTCCACCAAGCATGATCTTCAAAATTTGTATGAGTAACTGAGTGATGTCTGTAAACATTATCTAGATTACCGTCAACCGCTCTAGAAGCATCTGCATCATAATAAGTCGAACTCTGACTTGCAGACTTATGAGCAGCAATATTTTCACCAGCAACTTCAGCAACGCTTGGTTCTGTTGCTTTTACTACATTTGTTTGAAATACAAGGCCAGAACCTAGCAAAAATGTTGCAATGGCAACACCACATACTCCAACGCTACGTTTACGAATAGAATAACGAAATCCTTTATCTTGTTTATTTTGAGACATAAAAAACTCCTATATATGTTTGTACGAATTATTTCTTGAACGCGCTTTCTTGAAACAATAAGAGTATAACATAAAAATATTATAGATGCAATCGTTTTCTTAAAAAAATATTATTTTTTTATTAACCTAGATTGAATAACTGAACATATGTTAATATTTTTACATTCAAATAAAGAGTGGTCTATACCACTAAAAACAAGAAAACGAGCAGGCTAAGTCCCTATAAGTTGGGAATCAGCACTGTTCGTTTTTGTATATATAGTCAAATTCAATTCTTAAATATATAGCTCAACAAATTTCTCAATGCAAAGCTTTTCATTGTTTTTTATCATCTCTTAGATTCAAATTCTTTATAAGGTTCCTGAAGATAAGCATCAAAAACTTCTTCATCTGAAATCGTGTCAGAAATGAAGCTTCCGTTGCTGGTTCGTTCTGACAAATTCAAATCTTGTAATCGACTTTCATAGATCGTTCCTTTATTAGATTGGATAAGCAAAGTTTGATCGTTCCCGTCCACTTCCGTACTGAAGAGATCACCAACAAATCCTTGCTCTGCAACTGCTCCTGCCAAGAAGACACGGTGCGGTTTGTTTTTTAGCTCACGCAAGACTTGTAGTCCTCGTTTAGCACGGCTGGTTGCCGGAATTTCGTCAATAGAAACACGTTTCAAGCTTCCACGTTGGGTCAAGAGGTAGAAAGATGAGGTATTGCAAATAAAGGCAGATTGGAGGACGTCATCTTCTTTCAGATTCATAGCCTTGACACCTGCTGCCTTGGCACCAACAACAGGAACCTCCTCGATATTGAAACGCAGAGCATAACCGTTTCGACTAATCAAGAGAACATCATCCAGTTTAATCTGAGCTACTGCTACAATCTGGTCTGTCTCGTCTTTGAGTTTAGCATACTTGACTGATTTAGATTTATAGGTCCGCCATGGAGTGAATTCTTTACGTTCTACGCGTTTGATTTGACCAAGACGAGTTGCAGCAAAGTAAGTTGTCGCATCATCAAACTGATCTACTACTTCAACATAAAGGATTTCTTCGTTAGTTTCAAAGTTGGTAATGGTTTGGCTCAGATGCTCTCCGATATCCTTCCAGCGAATATCTGCCAACTCATGGATTGGTCGATAGATGACATTTCCAAGACTTGTGAACATCAAAAGATGCTGTGTTGTCTTGACAGCTTGTACAAAGATCAAACGGTCATCATCACGTTTGCCAATTTCTTCCAGCGTTGAAGCTGCAAAAGAACGTGGACTGGTACGCTTGATATAACCTGCCTTGGTCACGCTGACATAGGTATCTTCCTCAGCAATCAGACTAGCTGTATCAATCTCAATTGCTTTCGCAGTGTCTTCTAAAGCACTCAAACGTGGAGTCGCAAATTTCTTCTTGACCTCACGAAGCTCTTTCTTCATGAGATTGTACATGGTCCGTTCATCACCGATAATCGCCGCAAGCATGGCAATCTTTTCACGAAGTTCTGCTTCTTCTTCCTGCAAGACAACTACGTCTGTATTGGTCAAACGGTAAAGCTGCAAGGTAACGATGGCCTCAGCCTGCTCTTCTGTAAAATCATAGCTAATCTTGAGATTTTCCTTGGCGTCAGCTTTATTCTCAGAAGCGCGGATAAGGGCAATAACTTCGTCCAAAATTGAAATCACGCGAATCAAACCTTCGACGATATGGAGACGCTTCTCAGCCTTTTCCTTGTCAAAGCGGGAACGGGCCAAAATCACTTCACGACGGTGGGCGATGTAGCTAGATAAGATTGGGACAATCCCAACCTGACGAGGTGTGAAATTGTCAATCGCCACCATGTTAAAATTGTAGTTAATTTGCAGGTCAGTGTATTTGAAGAGATAGTTAAGAACGAGCTCGGTGTTAGCATCTTTCTTGAGTTCGATAGCAATACGAAGACCGTCACGGTCAGACTCATCACGAACCTCAGCAATGCCTGCCACCTTGTTATTGACACGGACATCATCGATTTTCTTGACTAGATTGGCTTTATTGATTTCATAAGGAATCTCAGTGATAACGATTTGTTCCTTACCACCTTTTAGCTTTTCAATCTCAGTCTTGGAACGAACAACCACGCGCCCTTTCCCAGTTTCATAGGCCTTCTTGATTTCATCACGGCCTTGGATAATCCCTCCTGTCGGGAAATCTGGCCCAGGCAAGAATTCCATGAGTTTTTCAACTTTTGCCGTTGGATGGTCAATCATATAAACCGCCGCATCGATGACCTCAGCTAAATTATGGGGAGGAATATCTGTCGCGTATCCAGCTGAAATACCAGTAGAACCATTGACTAAAAGGTTTGGAAAAGCTGCTGGCAAGACTGTCGGCTCTTTCTCCGTATCGTCAAAGTTCCATGCAAAAGGAACAGTCTTTTTCTCGATATCCTGAAGAAGATAGCCAGCAATCTCAGACAAACGCGCCTCGGTATAACGCATAGCTGCAGGCGGATCTCCATCCATAGAACCGTTATTACCGTGCATTTCAACTAGAATCTCACGGTTCTTCCAGTCCTGAGACATACGGACCATGGCATCATAGATAGAAGAATCCCCGTGTGGGTGAAAATTACCCATGATGTTCCCGACAGACTTGGCCGACTTACGGTAACTCTTGTCAAAGGTATTGCCATCCTTATTCATCGAATAAAGAATGCGGCGCTGAACCGGCTTCAAGCCATCACGAATGTCTGGCAAAGCCCGGTCTTGAATAATGTACTTGGAGTAGCGACCAAAGCGCTCTCCCATGATGTCCTCCAGGGACATGTTTTGAATGTTACTCATATAGGATACAGAGCCCGTAAAGCATAAAGTGAAAATAGAAAATTCTTGAAGTAAGCAAGCTCACCAGAGAATTTATCTTTTTCACGCGTCATTTAGGGCGTGTTCAACTCCTTTCAAAGAATATAGAGTAGGTTTTTACAGAAAAGGTGTTCGGTTACTATAAAGAACCAAACTATCCTTCTGTAGTTTAATCTTTTTAATTAGTCAGCGATTAAGAAGCCTATGCTCAACATACTCAATCATCTTCTCAGCCACTTCCTTATCGTAGTCAAATCTCATCTTCTGGGCAAGACTTTGAGCTTCTTTGTGGAAAAGTTGCATCGTATCAAACAAAGACTGAATGATTTTATCACTATTTGAGAAATCAAGTAGACTTGAGAATTCATTCTCTTTCTCAGCAAGCAAATAGTTAAAGAGGTACTTGTAGTTCTTTCCGATATCGACTTTTCCCCTATCACTTGCTACCTGCCAAGCTAAGACTTTTAGTAGCACTTGTTGGCAAATTCCATAAAGATGGTCGATCGCATAGGTGAGTTGATTACGATAAATTCCTTTAACCACGTAGGCTGACACCCACCAAAATTCATTACAGGATTTTTCAAAATCCGTTTCAGTAGCTGGGATTGTCCAGTAACGCTGAGGACTGGGAGAATAAGACTCAAACAAACCTTTCTCATCTACTAAAACTGTGAATGCTGCCTCACTACCCACCCACTCGTTGATGTGTTCTTTAGGACAGAGGGTCAAATCAATCCTATTGCCATCTTCAAAGAGCATAAGAAATAGACGGCGATGTCCCAACCTAACCTCTTGCTCGATAATACGTTTACCAAACTGATCTGTCCAAGATAAATCTGAGATCAGCTCGTCCAGATTCTCTACAACATAGACTACATCGTAATCTTGAAATTCATCTTTTAGGGCCTTTGGATTTGTCCGTGAACCAGACATGGCGACAGCCGCGACTTGTAAAGTTTCAGCAGTCTTTAAAATTACATCGAGCATTTCTGTTTCAGTTCTCATGTTGATACCCATTCATTAAAAACTAACTTAAAAAACTGTCGCTTCTTCCAGCGTAAACTTGACATTGTCTTCAATCCACTTACGTCGTGGTTCTACCTTGTCTCCCATGAGGACATTGACTCGACGTTCGGCGCGTGCTAGGTCTTCGATGGTGACACGTATGAGGGTACGGGTTTCTGGATTCATGGTAGTTTCCCAGAGTTGGTCTGCATTCATCTCTCCAAGCCCCTTGTAGCGTTGGAGTGTTGCGCCTTTACCGAACTGCTTGCGGAGTTCTTCAAGTTCTCCGTCTGTCCATGCGTAGGCTACTTCTTCTTTCTTGCCTTTGCCTTTGGACATCTTGTAAAGAGGCGGAAGGGCGATATAAACGTGTCCTGCCTCAACTAGGGGACGCATGTAACGATAGAAAAAGGTCAAGAGCAAGGTCTGGATATGGGCACCATCAGTATCTGCATCGGTCATGATAATGATCTTGTCATAGTTAGCATCTTCAATGGAAAAATCTGCTCCTACACCAGCACCAATAGTATAAATCATGGTGTTAATTTCTTCATTTTTGAGGATATCCGCCATCTTGGCCTTGGCTGTATTGATAACCTTACCACGAAGAGGCAAGATAGCCTGGAACTTACGGTCACGACCTTGCTTGGCAGAACCGCCGGCAGAGTCCCCTTCGACTAGATAGAGTTCATTCTTGGCAGGATTCTTGGACTGAGCTGGGGTTAATTTCCCAGAAAGTAAGCCCTTGTCTTTTTTATTTTTCTTACCATTCCGGCTCTCATCACGCGCCTTACGTGCCGCTTCACGAGCATCACGCGCCTTGATAGCCTTGCGGATAAGGTTAGAAGCCAGTTCCCCATTTTCCATAAGGAAGAAGGTCAACTTATCCGCCACAATTCCATCCACAACGGGACGAGCAAGAGGGCTTCCTAGCTTGTCCTTGGTCTGACCCTCAAACTGCAAATGTTCTTCAGGGACTAGAATAGAGAGGACAGCCGCTAGCCCCTCACGATAGTCTGACCCTTCAAGGTTTTTATCTTTTTCCTTGAGAAGCCCTGTCTTACGCGCATAGTCATTCATGACCTTGGTAATGGCAGACTTGAGCCCAGTCTCATGTGTTCCACCGTCCTTGGTGCGAACGTTATTGACAAAGGACAGAATGTTATCTGAAAATCCATCATTGTACTGGAGAGCTACTTCCACTTGGAAACCATTGTCTTCCCCTGCAAAGTAAAGGACTGGCGTCAAGGTTTCCTTGTCTTCGTTCAGATAAGAAACAAAGTCTTGTACCCCATTCTCATAGTGGAATTCAATCGCTTCATCTGTTCGCTTGTCCGTCAAAGACAAGGTCACATTTTTTAAGAGAAAGGCTGACTCATTGAGACGTTCTGAGATGGTATTGTATTTAAAGTCTGTCGTCGAGAAAATACTAGCATCAGGCATAAAAGTAACCTTGGTACCTGTTTTAGACTTGGGCGCTGTACCGATTTTCTTCAGAGTCGTGACAGGTTTTCCACCATTTTCAAAACGTTGCTTGTAAACTGCGCCATCACGGGTGATTTCAACTTCTAGCCAGCTAGAAAGGGCGTTAACAACGGAAGAACCCACTCCGTGGAGACCACCAGATGTCTTGTAGCCACCCTGACCGAATTTCCCTCCAGCGTGAAGAATGGTAAAGATTACCTCAACTGTTGGAATCCCCATAGCGTGCATTCCAGTCGGCATCCCACGTCCATGGTCTTGAACCGTTAAACTGCCATCTTTATTGATGGTCACATCAATACGGTCACCAAATCCAGACAATGCCTCATCGACTGCATTGTCGACGATTTCCCAGACGAGGTGGTGGAGACCAGCACCATCGGTCGATCCGATATACATCCCTGGACGTTTTCGGACCGCATCCAACCCTTCTAGCACCTGAATGGCATCATCATTATAATTATTAATATTGATTTCCTTTTTTGACACAAGGAACCTCCTATTCGTTCATCTTTACTATTCTACAAGTTTTCCAAGGATTTTGCAAAATTTTTCTTTCTCTGGTGTGACAATTTCAGAAGAGATTCTCTGCCTTTCTTCTCCATTTCATGATATAATAGGAGTATGATTACAATAGTTTTATTAATCCTAGCCTATCTGCTAGGTTCGATTCCGTCTGGTCTCTGGATTGGACAAGTATTCTTTCAAATCAATCTGCGCGAGCATGGTTCTGGTAACACTGGAACGACCAATACCTTCCGCATTTTAGGTAAGAAAGCGGGGATGGCAACCTTTGTGATTGACTTTTTCAAAGGAACTCTAGCAACGCTTCTTCCAATTATGTTTCATCTGCAAGGCGTTTCGCCTCTCATCTTTGGACTTTTGGCTGTTATTGGCCATACCTTCCCTATCTTTGCAGGATTTAAGGGTGGTAAGGCTGTCGCAACCAGTGCTGGAGTGGTTTTCGGATTTGCGCCTGTCTTCTGTCTCTACCTTGCAGTTGTTTTCTTTGGAACCCTCTATCTTGGTAGTATGATTTCACTGTCTAGTGTCACAGCATCTATCGCGGCTGTTATCGGAGTTCTACTCTTTCCACTTTTTGGTTTTATCCTGAGCAACTATGACCCTCTCTTCATCGCTATTATCCTGGCTCTTGCTAGTTTGATTATCATTCGTCATAAGGATAATGTCGCTCGTATCAAAAACAAGACTGAAAATTTGGTCCCTTGGGGATTGAACCTAACCAATCAACATCCTAAAAAATAAAACGCCAGTTCATTCTGAACTGACGTTTTTTGTATGCTTATTTTGATTTGATATAGTTGATACCATCTGCTTTTGGTGCGACTGCTTTTCCAAAGAAGGCTGCCAAGACAAGAATTGTCAAGACATAAGGTGCGATTTGAAGATAAACCGTAGGCACTCCTTGTAGGAACGGCAATTGAGAACCGATAACAGCCAAACTTTGTGAAAGCCCAAAGAAGAGACTAGATAGCATGGCTCCGATTGGATTCCATTTTCCGAAAATCATCGCAGCAAGAGCAATAAATCCAGGTCCAACAATAGTTGTTACCGAGAAGTTAACTGAGATGGATTGAGCATAAATCGCTCCGCCAATTCCACCTAGAAAACCTGAAATGATAACCCCTAAATATCTCATCTTGTAGACATTGATTCCCAAAGTGTCCGCTGCTTGAGGGTGTTCGCCGACAGAGCGAAGACGAAGACCAAAGCGGGTCTTGAAAAGGATAAACCAAGCAAGGAATGAGAAGGCAATCGCGATATAACCTAGCAGACTTGTTGACTTGAAGAAGATATCACCGATAACTGGGATATTTGCCAAAACTGGGAAATCAAAGCGTCCAAAAGTCTGACTTAGGTTGTCGGTTTGTCCTTTGTTATAAAGAACTTTCACTAAGAAAACAGCCAAGGCAGGCGCCATCAAGTTCAATACCGTACCGCTGACAACATGGTCTGCACGGAAATGAACCGTCGCTGCTGCGTGGATGATAGAGAAGAGACCTCCAACCAATCCTGCAACTAGCAAGGATAGCCATGGAGTTGCTGCGCCAAATTGTTCTGCAAATTCAAGGTTAAAGACGACTCCAGAAAAGGCACCCATAACCATAATTCCTTCAAGGCCGACGTTTACCACACCACCACGTTCAGAGAAAACACCACCAATACTTGTAAAGATGAGGGGTGCTGAGTAAATCAGCATAGAAGACACCAAGAGGGTGAGCAAGGTTGTAATAGACATCTTTACTTACCTCCTTTAACTTGTTTTTTCGGTTTGACAAAGCGTTCGATAAGATAATGAACACTGACAAAGAAGATAATAGACGCTGTTACAATGCTGACAAGCTCAGACGGTACCTGCGCCGCATTCATACCTGGGGCTCCAACTTGGAGAACACCAAATAGGAAGGCTGCAAATAGAATACCAATTGGTGAGTTAGCCGCAAGCAGACTAACCGCCATCCCGTTAAATCCGACAGCTAATGATGCCCCTTGAACATAGACGTTCTGGAAGGTTCCCAGTCCTTCAACAGCTCCACCAAGACCTGCCAAGGCACCTGAGATAATCATTGATAGGATAATAGTCCGTTTGGCAGAAATACCAGCATACTCTGAAGCATGTGGATTAAGACCAACCGCACGGATTTCAAAACCAAGGGTTGTTTTCTTGAGCATGAACCAAATGACTGCAACGGCAATGATGGCAAAGAAAATACCAATATTCATCCGCGAATTACCAGTCAACTCAGCCAACCAAGGTGTCTGGTAGGTTGCATTAGCCCCAACACGAATGGTCGAATCTGTACTTTGCATAAAGTCTTTAGGGAAGGCATGGATAAAGGCATTCCCTACATACAAGACAATGTAGTTCATCATGATGGTTACGATAACCTCTGACGTCCCTAGATAGGCTCTAAGAATACCCGGAATCGCACCGACAATTCCACCAGCAATCAAGGCAATCACGATGGTTGCTAGAATCATCAAGGGACGTGGCATATCCGGATGCGCCAAGGCAAACCAACCGCTGAGAATCCAACCTGCCAAAGCCTGACCAGGAAGTCCGACGTTAAAGAAACCTGCACGACTGGCAACGGCAAAACCAAGACCAATCAAGACCAAAGGCCCCATAGCACGGAAGATTTCTCCAATCCCACGTAGACTACCAAAGGCTGTATAGAACAATTCTTCGTAGCCCCAAATAGCATCATAACCGAAGATCCACATGACAATGGCCCCGAGTAAAATTCCTAGGAAGACAGAAATCAAGGGAACCGAAATTTGTTGTAATTTTTTAGACATCACTCTTCTCCTTTCCCAAGTTTCCACCAGCCATCAAGACACCAAGTTCTTGTTTATTGGTTGTTTCTGGTGACACAATACCTTGAATCTTACCATCATGAATAACGGCAATACGGTCTGAGACGTTTAAAATCTCGTCCAATTCAAAGCTGACAACAAGTACAGCCTTCCCATTATCACGCTCTTCAATCAAGCGCTTGTGGATATATTCAATGGCACCAACATCCAACCCACGAGTTGGCTGGCTGACGATAAGGAGATCAGGATCACGATCAATTTCACGAGCAATAATTGCTTTTTGTTGATTTCCTCCTGAGAGTGCAGCTGCAGGAACAAATTCGCTGGCAGCACGAACATCAAACTCTTCCATTAGCTTTTTAGCATAAGAAGTAATATTTGAATAGTTCAAAATTCCATTTTTACTATGTGGTTCTTTATAGTAAGTTTGAAGGGCAATATTTTCAGAAATCATCATTTCCAAAATTAAGCCATCACGGTGACGGTCTTCTGGAACGTGACCAACACTCAACTCTGTAATCTGACGTGGGTGCAAGCCCACAATTGAATCTCCTTTTAGCTCAATGCTACCAGATTCAACCTTGCGAAGACCTGTAATGGCTTGAATCAGTTCAGACTGACCATTTCCATCAATCCCTGCAATACCAACAATCTCTCCAGCACGAACATCCAAGGACAGATTTTTCACAGCTGGGACACCGCGGTTTTCATTGACCACCAAATCTTTGATTGACAAGACCACTTCTTTTGGTTGAGAGGCTTGTTTCTCTGTTTTAAAGGAAACAGAACGACCTACCATCATTTCCGCCAAATCAGCATTGGTAGCTCCTGCAATTTCGACAGTTTCAATTGATTTCCCACGACGGATAACTGTAACGCGGTCAGAAACTGCTCGAATCTCGTCCAACTTGTGAGTGATCAAGATAATTGATTTTCCTTCTTTGACAAGATTTTTCATAATAGCCATCAACTCATCAATTTCTGATGGAGTCAAAACAGCCGTTGGTTCGTCAAAGATAAGGATATCAGCTCCCCGATAAAGGGTTTTTAAAATTTCTACACGTTGTTGGGCTCCAACTGAGATATCTGCTACCTTGGCAGAAGGGTCAACAGCTAAGCCATAACGTTCAGAAAGAGCCTTGATTTCTTTGCTAGCTCCAGCGATATCTAGCACACCATTTTTAGTCAATTCACTACCTAAAATGATGTTTTCAGCCACTGTGAAGGCTTCTACCAACATAAAGTGCTGGTGAACCATTCCGATTCCCAAGCTAGCTGCTTTAGATGGGGAGTCGAGGTTGACAACTTGACCGTTGACCACAATTTCACCACTGGTTGGTTCAAGAAGCCCTGCTAACATGTTCATGAGCGTGGACTTTCCAGCCCCATTTTCTCCTAAAAGTGCATGAATTTCACCTTTTCGTAGGTGCAGGTTGATTTTGTCGTTGGCAACAAATTCACCAAACACCTTGGTAATATCACGCATCTCAATGACATTTTCGTGTGCCATGTGCTCTTCCTTTCAGAGTCTTATTTTATTTCAATAAAACTTGCTAGTTTCTCTAGTAGCAAGCTTTACTGAGACAAAATGACTTTGTCTCAACTCTTAAAAAGCGGCCGATGGCCGCTTCCTAAGAAATAACCTCCATCCATTATTTTTCAGGAACTTTTACGCTTCCATCAAGGATTTTAGCTTTAGCATCTTCGACAGCTTTTTTACCTTCTTCTGAAAGGTTTGTTACTGCCAAGTCAACCCCTTTATCTTTCAATGAGTAAACGATCACTTGACCGCCAGGGAATTCACCTTTTTCTGCCTTGTTAGCAATATCTTTTACAGTTGTACCAACTTGTTTCAAAGTAGATACAAGAACAAAGTTTGATTCTTTACCATCTTTAGAAGTGTATTTACCTTCTGCTTCTTGGTCACGGTCAACACCGATAACCCAAACTTTTTCATTTTCAGGACGGCTTTCGTTAAGTGATTTTGCTTCTGCAAAGACACCTGCACCTGTACCACCAGCTACTTGGTAAACAATATCTGCACCAGCTGCGTATTGTGCGGCTGCAATTGTTTTACCTTTAGCAGCATCACCAAATGAACCAGCGTAGTCAACTTGTACTTTGATAGATGGGTCTACTGACGCAACACCAGCCTTGAATCCTGCTTCAAAACGAGAGATAACTTCTGATTCCATACCACCTACAAAACCAACTTGTTTTGTTTTAGTTGTTTTGGCTGCAGCCACACCAGCGAGGTAACCTGACTCATTATCAGCAAATGTTACACTAGCAACATTCTTTTGATCTTTAATCACATCATCAATCAAGACATAGTTCAAATCAGTGTGCTCTTCTGCTGCATCTTTAACTGCATTGTGAAGGGCAAAACCAACACCGAAGATTAGGTTGTAACTTCCAGCCGCTTGTTGCAAGTTGTTAGCATAGTCAGCTTCACTTGTTGATTGGAAGTAAGTAAAACCTTTATCTTTTGCAAGATTGTGTTCTTTACCCCAAGCCTGCAAACCTTCCCAAGCTGATTGGTTGAATGATTTATCATCAACACCACCAGTATCAGTGACGATTGCTGCTTTTGTCTTCACATCAGAAGATGAAGCTGCGTTACGAGAAGAGCGGTTACCACATGCAGCAAGTCCAACTGCTGCCACTGCAACTAGACCAAGGCCTAGCCATTGTTTCTTGTTCATTACTGAACCTCCTAAATAAGATGTGCAACGATGTTGCAAGTATGGATTGATTGGTCACAAGGACCGTGCCACTCAGAGAGCGACTCAGACTAGTTTAAGTCTGTAAAAGAGTATGGAAGTAATTCCCCGACCGTCATCTCGACCGTCGATTTATCTTTTGCGACTAAAGTCACTTTTAGATCTTGTTCAAAAAATTCGACCATTACTTGGCGACAAGCACCACATGGTGAAATCGGTTTTTCAGTTTGACCATAGACAATCAATTCTGAAAATTCTCTTTGTCCTTCAGATATAGCTTTAAAAATGGCTGTTCTCTCACCGCAATTGGTCAAAGGATAGCTAGCATTTTCGATATTCACTCCCGTGTAAACACTTCCGTCTTTGGCTACTAAAACTGCTCCGATAGGAAAGTGAGAATAGGGGACATAGGCACGTTTGCTGGTTTCAATTGCCAGTTCAATCAACTCAGTAGTCGCCATCTGCCAATTCTCCTTTTAGAATTGCTACCCCAGCTGACGTTCCGATACGTGTCGCACCTGCTTCAACAAAGGCAAGAGCATCCTCATAAGAACGAGCTCCACCAGCAGCCTTGACACCCATATCAGGTCCAACTGTTTCACGCATTAATCTAACATCTGCTACCGTAGCGCCACCAGTTGAAAAACCAGTAGATGTTTTAACAAAATCAGCTCCAGCTTTTTGAGCTAATTGGCAAGCCACAACTTTTTCTTGGTCTGTCAGAAGGCAAGCTTCAATAATGACTTTCACTAACTTGTCACCACTTGCTTCTACAACTGCGCGAATATCTGACTCTACCAAGGCTAAATTACCTGATTTGAGAGCTCCAACATTGATCACCATATCAATCTCATCTGCACCATTTTGGATAGCTTCTTTTGTCTCAAAAGCTTTCACAGTTGAAGTTGTTGCTCCCAGAGGGAAACCTACTACTGTGCAGACCTTGACATCTGTGCCTTTAAGCCCTTTTTTGGCATGTTCAACCCAGGTCGGATTAACGCAAACACTGGCAAAATCATACTCTCTAGCCTCAGACAACAAACAATCAATTTGATTTTCTGTTGCATCTTGTTTTAAAAGCGTATGATCGATATATTTATTTAATTTCATATTCGGATTCTCCTGCAGTTTATGAGATAATTTCTATAATTTCTCGTAAACTTTGCACCCTATCATTTATTTTAACATATTTTTGAAAATCTGTAACTAGCTGAGAAGAAATTTTTCCATTTGTGTATACTTTTGCAACAATTTCTCCCTTTTGAACAGAATCTCCAACCTTCTTTTCAAAAACAATTCCTGTTTCATAGTCCAAGGCATCAGACTTGACTGCACGGCCTGCCCCCAGTCTCATAGCATAAAGCCCAAATTCCATAGCTGGAAGAGCTGAAATGACACCCGTTTCATGAGCAGGGATTTCCACCACATGGGCTACATTTACAGGACGATAGAGGTCTTCCAAGTCTCCACCTTGGGCTTGGACCATTTCCTCAAACTTAGCCAGTGCTTGACCATTCTCAAGATGTTGGCGGACTTCTTCAACTGTTTTATTTACATTTGCCAGGCCAAGCATAATTTGAGCCAATTCACAGATGAAGTGGGTAATATCCTGACGTCCTTGACCCTGTAAAATCTCCAATGCTTCAAGGATCTCCAGACGATTTCCAATAGCACGCCCTAAAGGCTGGCTCATATCCGTAATCACTGCTACCGTTTTTCTACCAACTGCCTTACCAAGTTCCACCATAGTTTGAGCCAACTCACGCGCCTCATCAACCGTCTTCATGAAGGCACCCTCACCGACAGTCACGTCTAGCAAAATAGCATCCGCCCCTGCCGCAATTTTCTTGCTCATCACCGAACTCGCAATCAAAGGAATCGTGTCGACAGTTGCTGTCACATCACGTAGGGCGTAGAGAAGCTTGT
This sequence comes from Streptococcus mitis, assembly GCF_047462815.1. Lineage (GTDB taxonomy): Bacteria > Bacillota > Bacilli > Lactobacillales > Streptococcaceae > Streptococcus > Streptococcus mitis_DO. Next base: position 1,927 of record NZ_JASHFB010000005.1, on the reverse strand, counting down.
CAGCTTTAACCAGTTGGTCTGATTGCCCAATGACCGATACACCAATATCCTGAACCTGACGAATAAAATCCTCTTGACTGCGTTCCACTTGATAGCCCTTGATAGACTCCAATTTATCAATTGTTCCACCAGTATGGCCGAGACCACGACCACTCATTTTGGCCACAGGCACACCAAAGCTAGCCACAAGAGGAGCCAAAATCAAGGTTACCTTATCACCAACACCACCTGTAGAATGCTTGTCAACCTTAACCCCATCAATAGCGGATAAATCAAACTCTTGCCCAGTCTGAACCATATTCATAGTTAGATCAGAGATTTCTCGTGTTGTCATTCCTTTGAAATAAACAGCCATAGCAAAGGCAGACATCTGATAATCAGGAACAGTTCCTGACACATAGCCTTCTACCAGCCATTCAATTTCACTCGAAGTCAATTCTTGACCGTCTCGTTTTTTTTGGATTAAATCAACTGCTCTCATTCTTTCACACTTCTAAGGATATAATATCCCTTATCTTTTTTGACGATTTCACAATTGCCAAACACATCTTCCATCTTGGACTTGGCACTTGGAGCCCCTTGTTTTTTCTGGATAACGATAGTCAAATCCCCACCAGTTTCCAAGAAATCTTTGCTTTTTTCAATGATTTCATGAACCACTTGCTTACCCGCACGAATAGGGGGATTGGAAATGACATGGTCAAATTTTCCTTCAACTTGTTCATAGATGTTGGACTGGAAAATCGTCGCTTCTACTTTATTTCGTTCAGCATTTTGTCGCGCCAAATCCAAGGCACGATTATTGATATCGACCATGATAGCCTGAACTCCATAAGCCTTAGCCAAGGACAAACCCAAAGGCCCATAACCACAGCCTACATCAAGGACAGTTTCTCCTTGGTTGACCTCAAGACACTTGAGCAAGAGTTGACTTCCGAAGTCAACCATTTTCTTGCTAAAAACACCCGCATCCGTCAAAAAGGTCATTTTTTCTCCCAACAAGTCCACTCTCAACTCATGAATGTCGTGAGCAGCATCAGGATTTTCTGCATAATACATTTTACTCATGAAACTATTTTACCATAATTTGCCTTAAATTGTAAATCGTTTACAAATTGATGACAAAATGAAAAAGACTGAAGAAACCTAGTCAAGAAGACCTTTTCTTCAATCTCTCAACTTTTATAAACGATTGCCAAGCCATTGGGAGCTATAAGGTATCACAGTCAGGATAAAATAACAGATTTATTGTCTATCATCAGAAGTATTTTGATTACCATTGCTTAACCTTCAAATGCTTCATTATCAACAAGATTCCCAACAAGATGTTTAGATAAAAGCCCAACTGATAAGTTTGTGTCAGAATTTCCAAACTTGTCCAAAGTCGTACCAAATCTTCTAGTGACATACGGAAGAGATACCCTTCTGTAGCAATCCACAAAATCAAAAATAGATAACTTCCAGCAGCAAGCCATTTCGTCCACCGTTTTTTTAGGAAGAAAGCAATCAAGAGCGAACAGATAAAGACAGCTGTTACAATGGCATGTTCCATCAAAAAAGTAAAACTGTAATAGATTTCCACAAAGCGTCTACCATTATCCGCATTGACCCCTTTTATAAAAGGTAAGGCAAAACTTAAAATAAAACAGAGTTCCAATATATAAGGTTTTAAGATTTTCATGACACACCTCCTATAAGTTGTGAATCCCAAAGCCCCCTTTATTAGCTTATAAGTCAGGAGAAAGTAGCTCCTACTTCATCAATAAATTGGTCAACCTCTATCTACCTCTATTATACGATATTGGTAAATTCCCAAACTAAGTTCCACCGCTAGTACAAGTGGAAGTTAGTCTGATAAAAATCCTAAAAACCAGTGGAAATCTGTGTCAGGGTAAATTCCACTGGTTTTACTAATGCTTGATTTCAT